>CAYSGM010000013.1:10971-35766 GCA_964430595.1 uncultured Candidatus Cloacimonas sp. | reverse complement strand
TGGCACGATGCAAATCAACTTATCATTCCCTGTTTAAAAAACGGGGGGATGTGAGGTTGCATTTGGACTTGACATTTATAAGTGACATAGAATTAGTGCAAAAAGTTGATTTTGAGCAGTGCTTGAAGGTGTAATCAGTATATCATACAGCATATAGGAGTCCAAAATGAAGAAGATGATTCTTTTCGTAGTTCTAATTATTTTTACTTTTGGCGGATTGTTCGCCACTGCTCTTAGCGAGAGCTTTACCGGAAATGCTTTCCCTCCTGCAGGATGGAAAGTGATCAATGCCGGAGATGCCAATACCTGGTTTCGCCTCAGCAACGCCCAAGCCCACACATCTGTGTGCGCGGCAATAGATTATTCCACCAGCGCGCATAACGATTGGTTGATCTCACCCCAGCTATCTCCCAGCACCGGCGATGCCACATTTAGCTTCTGGGCAGCCAATGTGAACCCCTCATACCTAGATCACTACAATGTGAAGCTTTCCACTACTTCCAATAACGTGGAAGATTTCACGGTTACTCTGGCTGCCAATATAGCCCCTGCCTATAACTGGGCGCAATATAGCTACAGCCTGTCTGCCTACGCGGGACAAACCGTGTATGTAGCCATCCAGGCGATTTCCACCAATATGGCAAGGCTGCTGATAGACGATGTGTCCGGGCCTGCCAAGACTGGCTTCGAGGGCTTTGAGACCAATAACTTCAGCTCTTTTAGCTGGGCAAACAGCTCTGCCAGCCCCTGGGCAATACAGGGCAGCGAGATTGCCTTTGGCAGCTATGCAGCAAAATCCGGGGCAATCGGAAACAATGAAAGCACCAGTATAACCCTTACCCAAAGTGGGTTGTTAGCTGGTAACATCAGCTTCTATCAGAAGGTAAGCTCGGAAGCTTTTTGCGATTATCTGAAGTTTTATATAGACGATGTTGAACAGGGTTCATGGTCAGGTGAGGGCGGTTGGACTCCGCAATCTTATGCCGTTACCGCAGGAACCCACACTTTTAAATGGACTTACAGCAAGGATTGGTTGACTTCCTCAAGCAGCGATTGCGCCTGGATAGACGAGATATATTTACCGCCGGTTATCTATGGCTCGGAGCTAAACCCCTACCTGATCTTTAACTTCGATCAGCTAAACACGGTGCGTAACTTCGTAGGCTCTGCCTATACGGGTAAGTACCTTAAGCTGATGAACGATATTGATGCCAGCCCTACCCAAACCACTACCTGGGTTCCCATAGGAAATAATTCCAGCATGTTCTATGGTACCTTTGACGGAAACAACTACACTATATCAAACCTGCGAACCCAGTACTATGGCCCATACCATGGGTTGTTCGGAATGACAGCCGCTAGCAGCGTTCTAAAGAATGTTACTCTCGGCAATAACTGCTACTTTCTGGGAGATGGCGATACCGGCTCGCTGGTGGGACACAACAAAGGATCGGTGCAAAATTGTAGCTCTTCTGCCACTGTGAATATCGGTAATGCTGAAGGCGGCGGCGGGCTGGTAGGAAACAACCAGGGAACGATCAGGGATTCCAGATTCATGGGTAACATATCCAGATCCGGCAGCGGAGTTACGTGCAACAAGATCGGTGGAATTGCAGGTTTTAATGAAAGCGGCGCTGTGATCGAGAATTGCTTTTCCACCGGCAGCGTTACCGGCAACACCTGGTGTGGCAGTCTGGTGGGCTGGAACAACGGCACAGTTAGCCGCAGCCATGCGAACGGCACTGTTACCGGCGCAGGTAATACGATTGGCGGCTTGGTAGGGCAGAACAATGGCAGTGTGAACAATTCCTACTCCCGTGCCAATATCAGTGGAGCCAGCTATGTGGGCGGCCTGATAGGCAATAATGCCGGCCCCGTTACCAATAGCTATTCCACCGGTGTGCCCACGGCGTCTGGACAAAAAGGTGGGTTAAGCGGATATAATGGCAACACCATCAGCGGCTGCTATTGGGATACCCAGACCAGTGGAATCGCCACCTCCTACGGCGGCACCGGCAAAACCACCGCCCAGATGAAGACCCAAAGCACCTACACCGGCTGGGATTATACCTGGGAAACCACCAATGGCACTAACGATTACTGGACTATCTGGCCTACGGACAATGACGGCTATCCGGAGCTGTATTGGAAGCATGCCAATGAGATCCGCGAACCTATGTCCATCTATCCTGATGCTTCAGCTTCAAATCTGCCTGTAAGCGGATTCGATATCACCTGGATACCCAATTCCGGGGGACAAGCACCGGCAAGCTATACGCTGTATATGGTTCTGGGAGACGTTGCGCAGCTTCACAATCCTACCTATGTGGGTCAATACACCTTCAGCGGAATCACTACAACTTTTTATAATCCCGTAAGCACTGGGGGTATCACCTTCCACAACGGCGAACAATGGTACTGGGAAGTGGTTGCATATAACGCTACCGGCACAGCAAGCCCGTCTTCAGGCATTAGATACTTCTTCACCGCAAGAGACCCCTTTGCCACGGAAAGTTTTGAGCTTGGCAACGTTGAAAACTCAGATAACATCTTTGAGTGGACACAGGTATACGGTTATGGATATTCACAATGGCACGCAAATAGATCACAAACTACTTACAATTGCAGCCCCAGAACCGGTAATTGGAACCTCACCATGTATTATGCAACGGAGTACTACAACTTTGGCTGGTTGTTCCGTCCCTATCCTCTGGTAGGTGGAGTTACCTATGATGTGGAGCTCTATGCCAGGCAGAACACCGATATGTACGGAAACGCGCAGATTGCCCTGCACTTTGGCACTTCCGCGGCCCCGGAAGGCATGAGCACCGAGATCACTCCCCCCTACATGGTAAACGTTACCAATGGTGACTATCAGCGCATCACCGCTACTTTTACTCCTGCTACTTCGGGAACTTATTACCTGGGAATACAGAATCGTGTAGCCGGCCTCATCTACTACATGTGTATCGATGACGTAAGCGTGCGTGCCCGAGCCTTGCCCAATCCTGTTACTTTGGTCAGCCCTGCCGACCTGGCAATCGGACAAAACCTCAATCCTACCCTTAGCTGGACACCCGCAACCACGGGTGGATTAGTTACAGGTTACAAAGTATATTGCCAGGCAGGCACCACCCCCATTACCCCCACCACCCTGATTGCCACCGTCCCTTCCAACACCTTTAGTTATACGCTAATCACACCGCTCGAAACCGATGCTACCTACTTCTGGATGGTAGTTCCTACCAACGATGTGGGCGATGCCGCAGGCAATCCGGTAAGCTCTTTCAGCACTATCGCTACGTCGCTGCTTAGTGAGACATTCGATACCTTCCTTCCCGCAAACTGGGCAGGTTACAATACTGATGGGTCAGGCAATCTTGTGCCTTACAATTCAGCCTGGAGTCAACTGCCATGGCGAAATACCGAATCTACCCCGCCCAATCCTTCTGCCTGCCTTAATATCTATTCTAACTGCAAGCGATGGCTGGTAACCCCACCTCTGCAATTGGGCAATGCTCCTTACCAGCTTCAGCTGGATATTGCTCTCACGGACTGGAACAGCAGCGCACCTATCACAGACGACCCCAACGGCACCACCGGAATAGACGACAAGTTTAGGATCCTTATCGGCGACGGCAGTTCCTGGACGACTGCTACTGTCCTGCGCGAGTGGAACAACACCGGCTCTCCCTATGTTTACAACGATATCCCCAATACCGGCATCCATGTCACTATTCCTCTGGATGCTTATTCCGGGGTAAAATACATCGCTTTCTACGGAGAATCTACTGAATCAAATGCGGATAACGATTTCTTTGTGGATAACGTCCGTGTGTTTGTCCCCCAAGCTAACGACCTTGCTGCCTTCTCAATTTCCGGTCCCGCCACCGAATTAGCCGGAACCCCTGTTACGCACACGGTAACCGTAGCCAATTGCGGTACGGCAGAGCAGACAAGCTACACCGTTTACCTAAAAAGTGTTTCCCCAGCCGCCACCCTTGCCACTTTAAATGTTTCAGCTCCTTTGGCAGGTGGTGCTTCTGCCACTCATAACATAACCTGGACTCCCGTCACTTCCGGTGTTGATTTTGCCATGTATGCGGAAGTGGAGTTGCCCACAGACTCAGCCCCAAGCAATAACTCCACGGCAAGCATGTGGCTATTCCCCCACGCTGCTGGAGCTCTGTTGGAAAGCTTCGAATCCGACATCCCCGCCAACTGGACCGTTATCAACGCGGATGGCAATCCAAACAGCTGGTGGCCGATGTATCTGAACCCACATTCAGGTGCCCAATCTGCTACAGTAATAGCTGAGCCGGGTTTTCAAAGTGACGACTGGCTGATAACCCCTCCGCTGCAGCTAAGCAATACAACAACAGATGTATTAAGTTTCTGGATGAGAAGCTATGATGTTTCTTGTCCTGAAGCCTGGGAAGTCTTAGTTTCCACGACAAACACTCAACCAGCATCCTTTACCCTGATCGACAGCGGGACTTTGGTTTCATCCTACTTTAGCCGGAAGGAGTATAATCTGGATTCCTATGGCAATGCTGTGATCTACTTAGCCATACGTTACCGGACCTTTTCCGAAGTAGCGCTTTCAGTTGATGATTTCCATGGTCCGCTGGTATATATTCCCACGGCTCTGGATGCCCCGAACCTTAGCATCACACACACCGAAAACAACGTCTATCTGAGCTGGGACACGATAAGCGGTGCCACAGAATACCATGTTTATGCTTCCGACGATCCCTATACCTGGCCTCCGGATTTCACGGTTGTACCGGGCGGAATAATCAGCTATAACTTCAATGCCACCAGCGTTGCGGGCAAGTTCTTCAAGGTAACTGCCTACGCTGCCAGGAGTAACAGCAAGCCCCTCTCCGACACCCCTGCTAAAAAGGACAACAGCAGACAGGAAGCCTTGAAAGCAATGCTAAAGGAAAAACGCAAATAAAATAATCCCACCCTGAATAAGGGTTTGGACAAGAATAATCCCTATACCCCCGGTATATATACCGGGGGTTTTTCCTGCCTGCTGCTTGCTTATCCGCAGGCAAACCGGACCGGGGTTCATCGGGGGTTCATCGGGCTTTTGCCCGTTCAAACCCCGATGAACCCAGCTTTAATTCTTCTTCGGGCAGCAAGGAGGGAATATGCAACCTTGCAGGCAGGTTGAACTCCGGGGTTTTTGCTTGACATCACCATTAATGACGTAAATATCGCTCTATCCTAAAATTGCATGGAGGTTATCATGAATAAAAGCGTGATACTAACAGTTGTGCTAATCTTTACCGGCGTTCTATGCGCCGTCACCAAGACCGATTGGCAGAGAGATGGGCTGCAAGGCAAAGTGAAAAGCGTTACAAATGAATATGGCATAACCAGATATAACCAGCAAGGCTACATCACATCCATCACTTATGGTAGCGAAGACAACTTTTGCGGCGACGTGGTATATAGTTATGACAGCGGGAACAGAATTACTGTCAGGATATCCAGAAACCCTTATCATGAAGAAACCGAGCGCGTTACCAACACCTACAATGCCGCCGGATTGCTGCTGACCACGGTTAGGACAGGCGATTATGAAGGAGGCGAGGATAAAGCCGAATACAACAGCAAGCAACAGCTTATCTGGCTTAAGAACTACGACGCCGAACTCCTGACCCAAGCCGTGGAATACGTCTACGACGCTGCCGGCAACAAAATCCGCGAGAATAACTATAATGCAGATATGGAAATATACTCATATATAGAGTTCGATTACGATACTGCCGGTAAGCTGATGGAAAAGCGGGATTTCGATACTTTTATTCCTGATGTGCCTGAAAGTGTCTTTAAATACAACACCCAGGGACAGCTTACAGAGGAAATAGCCTTCTACGCCGGACGTTTTGACTATCAGAACCGCTACAGCTACGATGCCCACGGCAACCTAAGCAAAGAAGAAACAAACTACGGCGAGGGGGATTTCATCGAAACCTACGCCTGCACCTACACCTATGACAAACAAGGCAACTGGCTTAGCAAAGAAGAGTTCAGCGGTGGCGAACAGACGGAGAAACAGGAGCGGACGATTACCTACTACTAAGTTTTAGCACAGCCTCCGCAAACTTGTCTTGACAGATTCGCGCTTAACCGGCATCTGCGCGATATTAAATACGTAACAGGGATTAACTTTGAATATAATCGATGCTCATATGCACTATAGCAGGATTGCTTCGTTTCTTAAAACCTCGCAGCTTATCGGGCTGGATTACTCCCAACAAGGGCTGATGCAGGAAGGCAGGCAGAACCACATAGTCGCCGGTATCTGCATGGGCTTGACCGAAACCAGCCCCGGCGCGTTTCCCGATAAACAAGCTGAAACCCCCATGGCTTATGATCTTGGGCAATTGCCTGCCAATTACTGCTACTGTGCAGGCATAAACCCCCACCGCCTGAACGCAGCAGCCCTGCAAAGCCTGGAACTGGCACTGCAAGGTAAAGACTGTGCGGGCATAAAGCTATACGCCGGATACTACCACTATCTGGTTACTTCCAAAAAGTACGACCCAGTATACCGGCTTGCCCTGAAATACGACCTCCCTGTGGTCATCCACAGCGGCGATACCTACAGTGAGCGCGGCTTGCTGAAATATTCCCACCCCCTGGCGATTGATGAGCTTGCCGTTAAATACCCAGACCTGCGCATCGTTATCGCCCATCTTGGCAATCCCTGGCTGCTGGATACTGCCGAGTTGCTCTACAAAAACAAGAACGTATATGCCGACCTTTCCGGTTTATTGGTGGGCGACAGAGCTTTAATCGCGCGCTTCACCGCTCAGGAGCTGTATCTGAACATGTTCCGCACCGCCCTCATCCTTGCCGATAGCTACGATAAACTGCTGTTTGGCACAGATTGGCCTCTGGTTCCCATGGACGCGTATGTGGATTTCATCAAACTGCTTATCCCCGCAGAGCACCATCAGGCAGTGTTTTACCATAATGCCCTAAAGGTATTCACCAACCTGAAAGGCATCGCTACCCCCAACAACTAAAGGAGCCCTAAATGTCCGATACAGGCTTTACAATAATAGAATACGACCCCAAATATGCCAAAAGCATCGCCGAGATGTGGAACAGCAGCGGTGAAGGCTGGAACGGCGACAACACCCAGCACACCGAAGCCAACGTGCGGGACAAAGAATCCGTCTCCTCCCATCTGAACCTGTATCTAGCCCTCATCGGGGACAAAGTGGTGGGCTATTGCAAGCTCTCCAAATACTACTTCGACGAGAACACCCTGTATATAGACCTCCTGAATGTGGAGCCCCGCTGTTTCAACCGCAAAATCGGCAAAGCCCTTGTTAAACTGGCGGTGGAAAGAACCATAGAGTTAGGCTATCCCCGTCTGGACTTGTTCACCTGGGCAGGAAACACCAAAGCCGTCCCCCTCTACAAGAAATGCGGCTTTTTCTGGGAAAAGCGGGAAGACAGCAGCACCCACTTAATGAACTTCATCCCCACCGTGCTGCAAACTCCGCTGCTAAAGGACTACTTTACAAGCATGGATTGGTACGAGGATTCCACCCGCTCCATAATTGTGGAGGCAGACGGCAGAACCGCCAATAACTTCGATCATTACACTTACACCTGGGCAAAAGACGGCACCAACCTCGCGGTGGAATTCGAAAAGAGTGGCCGCGGGATTCACAGCATCGAAACTGACCAGTTCCGCATCCATACCGAGGTTGCCAACGGCAAGCTGGTATTCGGGCAGAAATACGCCGTTAAATACCACTTCACCAACAAGACCAACCAGCCGCTCCAGGTGGAAATAACCGGAATAAACGACAAGAACATCCGCTTCGATCTGCGCCACAGCACCGCAATAACAGGCAGCCAAACCATTGAAGGTGAGTTCTATCTGGATTCCATCGATGTGGAACAGAGTATGTGGAAAAACCATCCTTCCGTCTGCGCCGAGATAAGCGTGAACGGCAAAATCGCCCTGTTCAAAACCGGCATCAATCCCCAATTCCCCTTAAGGATGTTTGCAGGGAAGCAGGAAAGCATGCTATACGCCGGCAGGGAAGCCGAGCAGTACATTAATGTGGAGAACAACTTTAACGAAGCCTGCACCTTCGAAGTTACCTTCCCGCCCCAAAGCGGCATCCGCTTTGCCAACCCAACCATGGAAGTAGCCTTGCAGGCGCACGAAAGAGCAAGCTTCCCCTTAAAGGTAACGCTTAGCAATTCCCTTGTTTACCATCAGGTTGTAAGCATCACCGCCCGCTTTTACGATGCCCGTGAGCTGTGCTTCACCCAGCCCTTCTCCCTTATCCTGTACATCCCGGAAGGCAGAGCCAGCGGGGAGAATAACGAGTGCGCCTCCATCATCAATTCCCAAAACATCCTGTTCCTGGATAAAGATGATGATGTAAACGAGATTATCTTCAAAAACCTGCATAGCGGGCTGCACTGGTACCATGGTTTTCCCAAACTGGGCCTGCCCTATTCCTCGGAATTCCTGCATAAACTGCCGGATAAGGTGGAGTATCTGGAAGACGCATCCTCCCTAATCCTGAAAGCCTATTACAGCTCCGATGCCTTCGCGGGGTGCCGGCTTGTCTCTTGCTACCGGCTGCACAATTCCGGCATGCTGGAGTATTATGCCGAGCTGCTGTCCTTCCCCCACGGGCAGGATGAAATTGTCCTCAGCCGCTCTTTCGGTTTTGATGGCAGCAATATGGCTTTGCCCTATGCCGGAATGCTTATCCAGACGGACGACCTCCTGAATAACGACAGCGCGATTACCAATTGGGATGGCGACAAGATAGACGAGAATTGGCTGCATTGCAGCACCGGGAACGGAAACATGAGCGTGGTGTGGGATAAAGCCGATAAGCTGATGCTGTGCGACTGGAACTACGCCATCGAGCACAGATTCAAAAAAGGGGAGCCAACCCGCACAAACACCATGTACGTGGCATTCGATGTGTTCCCGTCCTTAAAGAAACTGCGTGAATTTGCCCTGGGCATAAAGGTGGAAGCCGTAGTCCCCAAGCCATTTTACGCTCTGCACCTTAACGGCGGCAATCCCTTTGGGGATGCAGGCGCAAACCCTTGCCTCCTCACCTATCAGGATTACCGTCAGAACCCTATGGAGTGCAGCGTCCAGGTAAGCGCTCTAAACAGCAAGGCTGCCCCCCTTTGCGCCACTGCCACCAAGGAAGATGAACTGCATCAGCTAAGCTTTGCGGTGCCTGTTTCCGCTGTAAAGCCGGTAGATATCATCTCCGCAACGGCAAGCTACCCCACCAAAACCTTCCATATGGATAAAGTTATCTTCACCAAGCAGATAGCAGAGGTGCGCGAGGCTGTGGAACAGCTTGGCGACAATACCATTTACAGCGTGGATAACGGGGTTCTGCGGTTAAAGGTAAGCCCCCAATATGCGCCTTCGGTGTATTCGCTGGTGTATAATGACCACGAATGGCTGGATAACAGCTTTCCGGAGCGCTGCCCCAAATCCTGGTGGAACCCATGGTGCGGAGGCTTCGAACACGCTATTAATGGCATGAAACGGGCTTCCTGGCACGCCGAAAAGCACGACGTCACCTTTATTGAGATGGCGGATAACTTCGCCCAGGTGTGGAAGGGCATAAAGATCAAAACCAGCATAGATGATTACAACAGCCTGAAGGGCATCACCATGTGCCAGTACTACCTTGTGCTGCCCGGATTGCCGCTTGTGGCTACCTTTTGTGCCTACGCTCAGGAGGGGGGATTCTACCGCAACATCAACGGTTTCACCCGCATCTTTGCCAAAGCCGATGCCGATATCCGCAATTCCGCCTTCGAACTCACCAAAGATGATGTGGTGCATTCCACCCAATGGGGAAGGGAAGAGATCAACTGCGAGTTCGAAGGTAAGCTGCTTGCTATCCGGGGCACGCAACGGACAGAAAAGCTCTATTTATACAGTACGAAAGCACCTGTGAAGGCGTTTGGGGAGTCCGATACCTCCGTTTGCTCCCTGCTGTTTTACCATGATGTTGAGCTTAAAAACAGCGAAGCCAAGGCTGCCCCGCTAAAGTTTGTCATCCTGTCCGACCTTGCCCTCCCCGAAAGAGCTCTGACAGACCTGGATAACATCGTTTTCACCGACCCTAACTCCTAACACCTGTCACCTGTAACCTGCAACCTGTAACCTGCAACCTTACACACCCGCACACGCCCCACAACACATCTAACCATGATCTCCCCATGATAAGTCATGGTGAGATCATGGTCAGCTCCCGGTTGGCACACTATCGGATTGCAAGGACGATACAACCACTAAGCAGACAGAAAGAACCCTATGCAAGTCTGGAGTCGATTGCGCCTTCCCTATCTTTATCATTACCTATATTTCAGCGGCGTAATGGACTACAGCGTCTCCCAACTAATTACTTTTGATTTTTTTCTGCTGGAGGTTACTGCGAGTGAAGCTGTAGTCCAATCGGCTAAATGAGATCACTCTTATGGTATAGATTATTCAAGCCGATTCGACTCCAAGCTTAACGTGTGCGGACAGCCGAGGGTGGCTGTTTTTACAGATATGTATTGGAAAGTATCGGATTTGCGGAAATAAACATTGACAGCTTTGAGTGAATAAATTTCTGTTCTTGCGTGCAGTATGAATATCTACTGTGTGATTCAGTAACGCGGTTCTTACACATACGTGATCGCATTAACTATGATTTGTTAAACACATAGTAATAACAAATAAACCTTCGGGAGAGAAAGATGAAAACAATAGCCACATTATTGTTCATGCTTATTTTCTTCATTGCCGGCTGCTTATCAGCCCAAACTCATCAGTGCGTAAGCTATGCCAATGCAAGTTATGTCACTTGTTCCGTAGTCGAAGGTAACTACCTTTGGGTGGGCACAGTTGGTGGTTTGGTGAAATACAACCGTTTAACAGGAGAAAAAACCAACTATAATTTCGGCAATTCCGGGCTACAATCCAACTACATAACCTGTATTGATATTGATAACCAAGGAAACAAGTGGATCGGGACAGGCTTGGGGCTAAACCGCTTTGATGGGGTGAATTGGACATGGTATAACACAAATAACTCCGGCTTACCTGATAACTGGATTACTTGCCTGGATATTGACATACAGGGACGTAAGTGGATGGGAACATACGAATCGGGGCTTGTTTGCTTTGATAATGTAAACTGGTTTATTTACGATACGGAAACCTCCGATATACCCGGGGATGATATTAGCTCTCTCGCCATAGACCACCAAGGCTATAAGTGGGTAGCATTTTATAGCGTGGATGAAAACTTCATTGGACTTGCACGCTTTGATGGGGTTAACTGGAACGTCTATAATACGGAAAATTCAAGCATGTGTAATAACGCGGTAAGCAAGATTGCCATAGATAACCTTGGTAACAAATGGTTTTGCCATTATGATGAGACGAACGCCGAGGGTGAACTTATTAGTGGCGGTGTTACGGTTCTGAGTGGAACTACTTGGACACCATAGACTACAGAGAACTCAGGTCTGCCCGTAGGCGGCGTAAACTGCATCGCATTTGATGCTCAGGGAGTGAAATGGTTAGGAATTGGAAATAGGCTTGTTAGCTTTGATGGAGCTACCTGGACACCTTACACAGATCCCATTATTTTGGGCTCAGAATACATTAATATTGGTTGTGTTACAATTGATTCTCAGGGAGTTAAATGGATAGGTGGCGGCACATGGAATAATGATTTGTTAGGTTTAGTTCGTTTTGATGGGGCTAACTGGGCAGAGATAAACCTATCAACCAGCGTTATGCCAAATGCCGGAGTTGAATCTATGGTAATTGATGCTGAGGGAAATAAATGGATAGGAACCTGGAATAATCTGGTACGCTTTGATGGAACAAATTGGACTGTTTACGATTCTACCAATACTAATCATGTGTTAGACAATAGCAGTATTAGTTGCATTGCTAAAGATTCTCAGGGAGTGAAATGGATGGCTTCCGGAGATAGACTGGTTAGCTTTGATGATACAAATTGGCTGTCTTACGAGCCTACTCAATATCATGGCAATATTAATTCTGTTGCGATTGATTCCCAAAATACCAAATGGGTTGGGTTTGAAGTCGGGATTTATGGTACCTATGGCTTAGCAAGTTTCGATGGAACTACATGGACGCCATATAATACTACTAACTCCCCATTGCCAAGCAATTATATTAACTGTATCGCCGTAGACAATCAGGATGTTGTTTGGATAAGCGCTTCCAATTACCTGCTTCGTTTCGATGGAATAACATGGACGCCTTACAGCTCGACATTATGGGGTCAGGCGGATGGTTATGTAAACTGCATTGCCATAGATGCGCAAGGGAATGTTTGGTTGGGTACTCACGATGGACTTGTCCGTTTTAACAGAACCAATTGGACAGTGTTTGATACTGCTAACTCAGATTTGCCGGGTAATTACATTCATAGTTTGGCATTTGATGCACAAGGAAATCTATGGATTGGGATAGATGCCGGTAGAGACATGCAGTCTGTTGGCAGCTTGGTTTGTTACAATGGGGCTAACTTCACTGTTTACAATGCCTACAATTCCGATATGTGCATTAATGATTTAAGCAGTATAGCAATAGATAATGACAACAATAAGTGGATTGGCTCAGGATGGGTGAGCGGAGGCTTGTGTGTGTTTAATGAGAATGGAGTTGTTGCTAATGATGATGAGGTGTACCCGCCAACGAATCTATTCTCCCTGAGGAACTATCCTAATCCATTCAACCCCGAAACCAACATCAGCTTTAATCTTCCCGTTTCCGGTAATATCACGCTTACCGTATATAATGTTAAGGGACAGAGGATTGATTCCTTGATAAACAAGCCTCTTCTAAGTGGACAACATGTGTATGTGTGGAACGGGACAGATGAAAACGGAAGTAAAGTGGGCTCAGGATTATATTTCTGTGTTTTGAACCAAGGTGCTAAGCAAGAAATACGCAAGATAATGCTGGTAAAATAATAACATAGTTTAGTAAACTGTTGTGAGGTCAGGTTTGAAACCTGAGGTTGCAAACCTCAGGCTACAACAGGTTACAAAACTATGCTACGGTGCAAAGCGGTTTTGCTTGACATAAGATGTGCCAATAAAAAAACTCCACGAAGGTAGCTAATATGAACTATGGAGTAATAATGAAGCCCTTTAGCCCAGATGTCCTGCCATTAGCCAATATAGATTGGACTGCACATGTTAATAGTATTGGCAAGGCACAAGCTGCCCTTGCCAGATACGACGGCATGCTGCAAAGCATCGTGAATCCCGGCTTGTTGCTCTCGCCCTTAACAACACAGGAAGCGGTGTTATCTTCACGCATAGAAGGTACTTTAGCGACAATGGAAGAAGTGTTAGAATTCGATGCTGATCCCAATGAAAAGCTTAGTCCCGGAAAACAAGCAGATATTCAGGAGATCATCAACTACCGCAGAGCTATCTCTTATTCAATCGAGATGCTGGAAAAGCGTCCCCTTACCTTGAATGTGATAAAAGAACTTCATGCCATGCTGTTAGACAGCGTGCGAGGTAGAAACAAAGCCCCTGGAGAGTTCCGCAGGATACAAAACTACATAGGCTCACCCGGTGCGGATATAGCAGAAGCTTCGTATGTGCCTCCCTCTCCTGAAATGGTTATGCCCGCTCTGGATAATTGGGAAAAGTATATTCATAGTAACGAAATGGATGCCCTGGTACAACTCGCAATAGTAAAAGCACAGTTCGAGATCATTCACCCCTTTCTGGACGGCAACGGCAGAATCGGTAGAATTTTAATCCCACTTTTCTTATACGAAAAGAAAATGCTTTCCAGCCCGATGTTCTATCTTAGCTCTTATTTGGAAAGTAACAGAGATGAGTATTATGATAGGTTGAAAGCTATATCTGAAAGGGGAAATTGGAATGGATGGATTGCCTTTTTCTTAAATGCCATAATAGAACAGGCAAGCCTTAATATTAATAAAGTGAAGGCAATTCATGATTTGTATGAGAAGATTAAACTTAGGATACCGGAAGTAACGGGTTCAAAGTTTGCCATGCAAGCTACTGATGCGCTTTTCTCTACACCTATTGTAACAAGTTCAAGCTTTATCCGCACCTCCTCAATACCTAAGGGGAGTGCCATCAGGATTATAAACACGTTACGAGAGTACAAGATACTCTTTGATGTTAGGAAACCCATAGGCAGAAGATCCGGTCTCTTCGTATTTGACGAACTATTTGATATTGTTGGATAGAGTTTGTGTTTCATCTATGTAACAATAACAAGCTTGTGTTACACGACATGGTGTTTTGTGTAACACAAGTCGTTTTAAGTGCAATACGTGAAACACAACCAATGTATCGGCATGAATAGCATGCTGTTACGACTTGGCTTTTTTTACCTATGTGCGGCGGGTGAATGTCTAACTTTTGTAGGACAACAAATATCCACAAACGAGTTTGTGGGACATATATCACGCTTTTTGTCCCACAATTGCTTTGTTTAGGATGACATCTGTGTCACACAAATCAGACAGTCTGACAAATCGCGCTAAATTTGTCAGACAAAATAGCAGGCTTGTGTTGCATGAAACCCGCCTTGTGCAACACAAATGGGTTTGTGTATAATGTATGCAACACAACATACGTATCTTATGGATGGGTAATATGTTGATGAAGCACAAGAAATAGGCAGTAACCACTGTAGCATAGTTTTGTAAAGGCTGTAAATAAAGCCAGGGAATGGCGTGCGAAAAAAAGCCATGGAATGGCGAAAAATCATAGCCTGGGGCGTGAGCCCCAGGGACAGCGTTGAACAGTGGTTCAGCCCCTCGAGGGCGACACAAACCATTACAGGTAATCAGGAGGTTCTGTCACCCTCGAGGGGTTTGTTAATTGTTTTGCCTTCCAACCCGGGGTTCCACTAAGGCTTCACCCCGGGCTATAATCTTACATCCCTTTGGGATTTTCGCAACCTCTGGTGACCAACTGCGGGACAGGGACGATAGCGTGCTGCTGCCATCCTGGTACAGCCTGTACATCAAGATGCTGTGGGCGATGCAGGCAAAATATCCTACCACCGTGGACTTAAAAACCATCACCAGAGAGCAGATAGAAACGCAAAACCTTCCCTGCCGCAGTGTGAAAGCCGCGGTTGAGGATGGGCTCCTGCCACAAATCCCCGGATACCGGTATATGGATAGAGAGATTTAAGGGTAATATTCATATTGCATCCCTTGAACAAGAGAGTGTCGCCCGCAAGGGGCTAATTGGTAAATTATCAAGAACCGAGGGGTTGCACACCCTCGCTATGATATTACGCCCACAAGGGACTTTGAAAACAGCTATGCGGTTTTGCTTGACATAAGATGTGCCAATAAAAAAACTCCACAACATGAATTTGTTAAGTTAGTGCATGTATGAAGTATAGTTGGAAACTCAAACCGATATTGCTATAAAGAGGTGTGATATGGATACTCCCGTAAAGAAAATTATTGAACTACTATCTGCAAAACCTGGGCTAAAATCCTATCAGATTGCCGCAGAAACAGACCTAACGAAGGAGCAAGTCAATAAAATCCTGTATAAGAATGAAGCTATATTTAATCGTGACAATAGCAATAACTGGTGCATGGCGTACCAAGTCAATACGCCTCAAAATCTCAAAACACCGGACTTAAAAACCCCTTTATCAACGCTATGTAACTACTATCTGGCATGCTTGGGTTACGATGACGAAAATGGAATACATGTCTTCGCTAAGGATAAAAATGGGAATTGCTACACAGAAATCTCGCAAGTAATTGGTTTAGATTTAAAAGTAGCTCTTTCATCCTCAACTGCCCTATCTTTAGTTAACAAGCACAAAAGCAACATGAGTAAAAAAACCTTGTACTTAGGCTACCCTTGTTATCTTAAACATCAACAAAGCGAACAGTGGTCTGGATTCTTCCTTGAGCCCATTTTTTACTATCCCATAGATCTTGTTGGTGATGGGGGGCAGCATTACGAAATCCTTCAAACATCACCGGCAGTTAATTTCATAGCGATAAAGAACATACTTCACTCGGACAAGAACAATGTGTATAAAGAAATAGTCGATCTGGAGAAAGAGATCGGGATGGATTCAGAAGAGAGCGACTTGGATGACATAGTTCTATCCATGTTTAATGCCCATAAAGAATGGAATTGGGTTGATAACATTGACCCTTATAACCTTAACACCTCTGTAAAAATACAAGACATCACTAAAGAAGGTATATACAACAAAGCAGTAATCATCTTAGCCGATAGAAGCCCCTTCACCGCTGGCCTGGAGTTTGAACTGCATGCACTTGCTAACATTCCTGAAAACAAGTATGCAGATACTGCTCTTGGCAAATGGATTAATAAAACACTAAAACCATACGAATCCTTAGAGGTACCCAATGTACATGATAGTGAGCCTCTTGTAGAAGTCCTGCCAACGAACGGAGAACAGCGAGAAAGTATACATGGTGCGTTGAATGACGCCTTAACGGTGATTACTGGTCCCCCGGGCACAGGGAAGTCCCAGGTTGTTACCAATATGATTGTTAATGCCTTTTGGAGGAACAAGAAGATCCTTTTGTCCAGTAAGAATAACAAAGCCGTAGATGTGGTAGAATTCCGGGTAAACAATCTTGGTCCCAGACCTATTTTAATTAGGACAGGCAAAAATGAATACCAACAAAAAATAGTGGATTTCATTTCCAACTTCCTTGCAGCACACTGCTCTGAAAATGATGCAAACGAGCTAAAGGAAGATATAGTAAAACGTGATGGCTTAGTAGCTGAAATATGCCAACTTGATAAAGAGGAACAGCTTGTAATTACCCTTCGCAACCGCATCGACAGACTTGAACAGTCACTGGAAAAATACCGGGATGAAATCTCTCCTCTTCGCTTCAGGGATATTAGGTTAATAAATCTGGATGAAGTTGTTTTGTCGGTTAGGTGTTTAGGAACCCTTGTCAACAGGGCTGACCGTAGCAAACAATCGCTCTGGACCAGAATCTTCTGGAGTACGTATAAAGATGGCAGATTTAATAAATTAAAAGATGAAGTGCCTAAACATGACAAAACTATAAATAAACTGAACATTGTATTACCTCCAGATATAACAGATATATCTATCGCAAAGTGGCATGATGGATTAAAACTGGCTGGCTTACGTGTTTCTGCCTGTAGAGAAGTGATTACCTATCTGAACCTAATCACAGAGTTACAATGCATGAAAACACTCCCTCAAATAGCCAGAAAAAAAGAATCACTTCATCAGAAAATGGCACAGAATGATAATAACCTCTGGAATCATTACCTCAAAATCCAACCTGATAAACTTACTAACGAAGGGAAACAAATACTGACCAAATTGCAGAATTCACTTCAAACTCTTATCGACTCAGGGGATGATTTCAGCGCCACAAAAAAGGTTTATGCTGAACTTCTGAAATAACTAAATCAATTAAGAGATATCTTTCCTTGCTGGGCTGTTTCCTCACTCTCAGCGAAGGACAAGATACCCTTTGAGCCTGGGTACTTTGATATTGTGGTCATCGATGAAGCCAGCCAATGTGATATCGCTTCAGCCTTACCATTACTGTACCGAGCTAAGAATGCGGTTATTATTGGTGACCAGATGCAGTTACCTCATATTAGTGGGTTACCTGTTAAACAGGACAACAAGCTTTTGCAACAACATAACCCAGACATGAAGTTTCAGGGTTGGATGTACTCGTGCACATCGCTCTTTAAATTGGCAAATTCCCTGGCTGATGATGGTCATTCCTTTTACCTTAGAGACCACCATCGCAGTCATGCTGATATTATTGAGTTTTCGAATAAGACCTTTTATGGTGATAATCTCAGAATCGCTACTAATTACTCCCTCTTGAAAACCGATAGTCTTGCTGAGTTGGGGATTAATTGGGTAAATGTAATTGGTGACGTATTCCATCCTATAAGCGGGAGTGCTTTGAATAGAAAAGAGGCTATGGAGGTAGTTAAGCAGGTTAAACATTTAGTATCAGTGTTAAAGTATAAAGGGTCTGTCGGCATTGTTACGCCTTTCCGAGCACAGGCTAATCACATCAGGGAGTTAATTAACAAGGATGCAGAATTGGATGCTTATAATGTAAAAAATGACATTATTGTGGATACTGTACATAAATATCAAGGCGACGAAAGAGATGTAATGATATTCTCACCAGTTGTATCTACCAATATGCCTGAGACAGGCTTACGCTTCCTTATGGGGAGTAAAGAGATTTTCAATGTCGCCATCACCAGAGCCAGGGCACTTCTACTGGTTGTCGGTGATAAGCAAGCTTGCTTGGGTAGCGGTATCGATTATCTGAGTGCTTTTGCAAAGTATGTAAAGGATCTGGAAGAAAAGCAACAAGAACAAGTTGAAATTGAGGTTGTGAAACTAGGACAGGAATACCCACCTGTCAGAGATATGTCGGTTGTATCAGACTGGGAGATAATTCTATATAAGGCATTATACGAAAAAGGTATCAGGACAATTCCGCAATATTCTATAGGTAAGTATGTGCTTGATTTCGCTCTCATTGATGGGGATAGAAAACTAAATATTGAGGTGGACGGTGAGCAGTATCATAAGGATTGGAATGGTGAACTATGCTGGCGCGACCAAATACGCAACCAGCGTATGTTCGAATTGGGGTGGGATGTAATGCGTTTCTGGGTATATGAAATTAGAGACGATATAGATTATGTAATCCGCACCATAAAAGACTGGCAAGTAGAACACTAGCGTACCGATGGTAAGGGATCTATAATAATGACAACACCGATATGTCCAATTCACAAAGTTGATATGGTAAGAAATTCGACAACCAAAAGTAAACATGCCGGTCATGAATTCTGGGTTTGCCCTCAATGGCCTGCTTGTAAGGAGACTCTCAGTATTGATGGTAGTGTGACTCCTACTGCAAAAGACAATGGTATACATCTCGATGATATGATCAGTGCCGTAAATAAAGGGTCAGCTGAAGCGCAATTACGGTTAGGATGTTACTTTTTCATGAGTGATTCTTTCACGCAAGATTATAAAGAAGCACTCAACTTGTTTTTTCACATTGTGGATCAGCAAGATGGTGAAGATCGATACGATAAAGGAGAATTCAATCATTACCGATTACAGGCTATCCGGTTGTGCCATCTGGCTGCTGAACAGGGTAATGTAGAAGCGCAATATGAGCTAGGCAGATTATACGAAAGGGGTATTGGAGTTATCCGAGATTATCATGAATCTGCCAAATGGTTTCGCCTGGCTGCAGAACAGGAGTGGGAACATGCTAAATCTTCTCTGGAAATGGTTAACAGCCGCTTAAAGGAGCACGATAAAACATGCTACAAAGAAAAGTTTTGGTGGGCAAAAAGGTATTGCAACCAATGGACATTAAGAGTAAAAATTAATTATAAGTTTAACCACAGCAATTTGAAAGGCATTATTCAAGATTATGAGGAAGCCGCTTCATGGTTTCGCAGATCAGCAGAACAGGGGCATTTACGAGCTCAATTCAATCTCGGGGTTTGTCTTGAAAATGGCTTTGGGGTAGCCAGAGACTTGCGTGAGGCAGCTAACTGGTATCGTTATGCTGCTGAGTATGATTACGCCGATGCACAGTATAATCTTGGTATGTGCTACGCCAATGGAACAGGTGTTCATGAAGATTTTAATGAATCTATGAGATGGTACCTAAGAGCAGCTAAACTAGGAAATCCAACTGCGATGCGTACGCTTGGATTGCTCTACGAGAAGAACGAAGACTATCCAACAAGTATATATTGGTACCAGCTGGCAGCCGAGAGAGGAGATGGTGTTGCTCAACGTGGTCTGGGAATCTGCTACTATGATGGCATAGGAGTTGTAGAAGATTTAGAGAAATCGTATTATTGGTTGTTATTAGCAGCAGGAAACGGAGTGTCTATTGGTTTCGGCAAAGAATCTGAAATTATAGAATTTGCTTTAAGCACCGAGCAAATTTTAAGGATCCAAAGGGAAGCAAAAGCAAGTTTTAGAAGAGGTTACACCGCAGATTCTCAAACGACCTAGTGTCTCATCATGCATCGATTGTAGAGCAGGTAATTAACAAATGAACTGCTAGGGTATTCAATACTAAGGATTTGGAAGATAGAATTGACCTGTTAGTTTTCCAAATATGGACTAACTGACGAAGAGGCAGCTTTGATAAACAGCACATGGGAAGATAAATGAACGTTTCTAACGAACATGTTCTGGATAAAGAGCACAAATGGCTGATTCAAGAAAAGAATTGACAAGAATCTTGCATACAACGAAACTGCACGAGTAAGTAACATGTATAGATTATATGAAAATCTGGGAGATAAAGGTGGCAAAAGTATCGTTTAACACACAGATCCTAAAATGGGGTATGGAGCGTTATGACATTACTGCAGATGCTTTAGAAAGTAAGTTTCCCTATATACAATACTGGCTTACCGGGGATAAGAGCCCAACTTTCAAACAATTAGAGGAATTAGCTAAATCCATCCATCTACCTTTTGGTTACTTTTTTTTGTCTAAACCACCAAAAGTAAAACTTGAGCTTCCTCTTTACCGCAGCAAGACAGAGGTGGCTGGAGAAAAGAAAATCAGTCCAGAACTGTATGATACTATCAGGAGTATGCAACGGCGACAAATATGGCTTAGCGATTATCTGAAAGACAACGGTGTGAAACCCTTACCTTTTGTTGCTGCTGCAAAAATCACTGATGATCCTGTACACGTAGCAGATTTAATCTATAAAGCACTCTCTTTAAAGCATGACTGGGCGGCGTCTCTACCCAATTGGTCTTCTGCATTGAACTCTCTTCGCTCTGCCGTTAGTGAAGCTGGCATTGTGTATGTTGGTAATGGAATTGTTGACAACAATACACATCGCACTTTAAGAGTAGATGAGTTTAGGGGGTTTGTTCTTGTTGACCCTTATGCCCCCTTATTATTTGTTAACAATGCAGATTGCCTTGCAGCGAGAATGTTTACCTTAGCCCATGAGCTTGCGCATGTAATATTTGGTAGTAGTGCCGCATTTGACCTTCGCGATCTGCAACCTGCTGAAGATAAAATAGAGCTTGCTTGTAACAAAGTAGCGGCAGAGTTTCTTCTTCCTACTGCTATATTGACAAGCTTTACGGAGCATTTAACAGTAGATAATGAGACATTTAAGCTATTGGCAAAGAGATTCAAGGTAAGTGAGATTGTGGTTGCCAGAAGACTGTTGGATTGTGAAATGATAAGTAAGGGTCAGTTTATGAGCTTTTACAAGGAGTATTGCAAGAGACAGAAACCTGAACCTGGTTTAGCAAAAAGTAGTGGGGATTTCTACAATAACCAAGAGGTTAGGGTGGGAAGGCAATTTATGAAAATGCTGCTATATGCTTTGAATGATAACAAGGTTCAATATACAGAAGCTTTTAAACTGACGGGACTGTATGGTAAAACATTCTATAACTATGCAGACAAGGTTATGGAGAGTTGATGGAAAGTAATCATGTTTATGTGTTGGATGCGAATGTCCTGATTTCTGCACATAGATGGTATTATCACTTTGACTTTTGTACAAGATTCTGGGATAGGTTAATAGAATTTGCCAGACAGAACAAGCTTCATCTCACTGGAAAAATATACGATGAAATCCTTAGGGGACATGATCCCAAGAAGCCAGAAGAGCCTGACCAATTAGCTATTTGGACATCTACCCAATTTAAGACATTTGTATTGTCGGATGAAGGTGCTGATGTGCAATCAGAATTTCAAAGATTATGCGAATGGGTTGATGCTCAATCGTATTCTGATCCAGTAAAAGAGGCGTTCTTTTCGGGAGTGGACGGTTGGTTGGTTGCTTTTGCTATGGCTACTGGATATACGTTAGTCACACTTGAAAAAGACCCCAATAATAAAAAATCAATCCCCATTCCCAGATTATGCAAGGAATTTAGAGTAAGATATTTAGACACTTTCCAGATGTTACATGAGTTAAAGATAAAACTAAGTTAAAAACTGCGGAAAGACCTGTGTTCGAAGATTATCTACCTTATCTGCCCCTAGCGCGACAAATAAGGGCTTTAGGAAAGAAGAAGACAATCTAAGACTAGACTAAGAAGAGCTCAACCCATATACCCTTAAAGGCATAACAATTATGTCACGAAGAAACACGAATACGTTGTTTGGGCTGAAGTAAACACTACATAACAACTTACTGCACAATACTTAACGCTTATGTTACAGGATGTGTGCGCTTTAATTGGTATCAATTAGGCATTCTGCTATATCTTACCCTAGTTTAGGATTATTTTTCCCAAAACCAAAGATTTATGGCAAATCTGTCCCAAAACTCCGGATTTGTCCCCCATAGGATTATGGAGGTTAGGTGTTAGGTGCTAGGTGTTAGAAATGCTTTTAGCAATCCCTGGCAATGACTGCTAATTTCCTCTTGACATTTGGCTGGGGTTGATTAGATTGTTTTGTAGATGGGGAAGAGTGTGTCTGGTATTTGCACTGAATACCTTAGGGGTTATTAACATACAATCGAGGCACACTTTACTCACAAAAGTGGGACAAACCAACCGAATGAATTCGGTGTCCGGAGGTAGATATGAATACACAACGCTTTACACTAAAATCTCAGGAGATGATCTCCGCCATGCAGGAGCTTGCCTCCGAGCGGGGGCATCAGGAGATATTGGGCTTACACATGTTGCTGGCGATGCTGGCGCAGGAAGATACCCTTATCCTGCCTATTCTGCAGAAGCTGGAAGTGCCCCTTATGGGGGTAAAGAATGCTGTGGAAGCAGCTTTGCAGAAGCTTCCCAGGGTCAGCGGGACATCCCAGCAGTTTTTATCGCAGGAAGTTCTGGATATCTTGCATCAGGCGGAGAAGGAAGCAGATCAGCTTCAGGATGATTACATAAGCCTGGAGCATATCCTGATTGCCCTTGTGGCAAAAGGGAAAGAAGCTGCTGCGATACTAAAAAGCAATGGCTTGCAAGCCAATAAACTGCTGCATGCCCTAAAGGAACTGCGGGGCAATCAGCGCGTGGACGACCAGAATCCTGAGGCGAAGTTTCAGGCTTTGGAGAAATACACCCGCAACCTTACCCGTCTGGCGCGCACCGATAAGCTGGATCCCGTTATCGGGCGCGATGAGGAAATACGCCGCAGTATCCAGATACTTTCCCGTCGTCGCAAGAACAATCCCATCCTGATAGGCGAGCCGGGGGTTGGCAAAACCGCCATTGCCGAAGGTTTGGCAAGGCGCATCGTGGCGCGGGACGTGCCGGAAAACCTGAAAGATAAGGAGCTTTTGGAGCTGGATATGGCTTCGCTTATCGCCGGAGCGAAGTTCCGCGGGGAATTTGAAGAACGCCTTAAAGCCGTGCTTTCCGAAGTGGAGAAATCCGCGGGGAAGGTGATCCTGTTTATAGACGAACTCCATACGGTGGTGGGTGCCGGGGCGGCGGAAGGCAGCGTGGATGCTTCCAATATGCTGAAGCCGGCTTTGGCGCGGGGCAGTTTGCACTGCATCGGGGCAACCACTCTGGATGAATACCGCAAGTATATAGAGAAGGATGCCGCGCTGGAAAGGCGCTTTCAGCCCGTGCTGATAAACGAACCCAGCGTGGAGGATACGATATCCATCCTGCGCGGAATCCGGGAAAAATACGAAGTGCATCATGGGGTGCAGATAACCGATAACGCGCTGGTGGCGGCGGCTCAGATGTCCGAGCGCTATATCTCCGATAGGTTTCTGCCGGATAAGGCGATAGACCTGATCGATGAGGCTTGCGCCAGGCTGCGTATGGAGATAGATTCCCTGCCCGTGGAGCTGGACGAATCCGAGCGCAGGTTGCGCCAGTTGGAGATAGAGCGATTGTCCCTGGCGAAGGAAAAAGATCAGCTTTCCAAGGATAGATTGGATAAGATTAAAGCCGAGATTGCCCAGCTAAGTGAAACCGATAAATCCCTGCGCTTGCGTTGGGAACATGAGAAGCAGAATCTGGATAAAGTTCGTTCCCTTAAAACAGAAATAGACAGCCTGAAGGGTGCTGCCGAGAAAGCGGAGCGCGAAGGGGACTATGCCAAGACCGCGGAGCTGCGCTATGGCACAATAGTGCAGAAAGAAAAGGAACTTTCCGAGCTTACCGCTGCTTCGCCTTTGAACAAAGCTGATAGCCTGTTGAAAGAGCAAGTGGATGAAGAAATGGTGGCGGAAGTGGTGTCCAAATGGACGGGCATTCCCGTATCCAAGCTGGCGGAAAGCGAAATGCAGAAGTTGCTGGAGCTGGAAGGCGTGCTGGCAACCCGCGTGGTGGGGCAGGAAGAAGGCATCACAGCGCTGGCAAATGCCATCCGGCGTAGCCAGAGCGGGCTTAGCGACGAGAACCGTCCCATTGGCAGCTTTATCTTTCTGGGTCCCACGGGGGTGGGCAAAACCGAACTTGCCAAGACCCTGGCGAGCTATTTGTTCGATACGGAAAAGGCGTTGCTGCGCCTGGATATGAGCGAATTTATGGAGAAGCACAGCGTGTCCCGTTTGATAGGCGCGCCTCCCGGATATGTGGGTTACGAAGAGGGCGGTTACCTTACCGAGGCGATAAGACGGCGTCCATACAGCGTACTGCTGCTGGATGAAATAGAAAAGGCGCCACCAGAAATTTATAATTTATTTTTGACCATGT
>CAYSGM010000013.1:0-10961 GCA_964430595.1 uncultured Candidatus Cloacimonas sp. | reverse complement strand
GTTCAACATCCTGCTGCAGATACTGGATGACGGTAGGCTTACCGATGGCAAGGGACGCACGGTGGATTTCCGGCACAGCGTGATCATCATGACCAGTAACATCGGCTCGCAGGAGATATTTGAGGCAACGGATAACGAACTGGAGAACCTGAAACCGCAACTGATGAATATCCTGCAGCAATACTTCCGTCCGGAGTTCCTGAACCGGCTGGATGATATCATTGTGTTCCACCGTCTGTTGCCGGAGCATATCCGCAAGATAGTGAAGCTGCAGCTTGCTATTCTGGCGGCGCGTTTGGAGAAGCGTAATATCCAGATAGTGTTTACGGAGAGCCTGGTGGATTATCTTGCCAAGACGGGTTACGATCCTGCTTTCGGAGCAAGACCCTTAAAGCGGCTGATCCAGAAAGAACTGGAAGACGCGCTGGCGAAAAGCATATTAGGGGGAGGTTTTACGGCAGGGGTAGAAGTGAAGGTGGATTATAGTGATGCGGAAGGAATTGTAATCAAGCAGTAAAGGCTTAGGCTTTAAGCTCTTGCTTGTAGCGGTTGTATTTGGCACGCAGGTCGTTATCGGAAACGCTAAGGATCTGCACTGCCAGTAGGGCGGCATTCTTGGCACCATTGATGGCAACGCAGGCAACCGGGACGCCGGGTGGCATTTGGACGATGGAATACAAGGCATCCAAGCCATTTAGAGCACCAGAGGCAAGCGGAACGCCGATAACAGGCAGGCAGGTATGCGCCGCCACCACGCCGGGCAAATGGGCGGCAAGCCCTGCCCCGGCGATAATAACTTTTATGCCCTCGGCTTCCGCATTGGCAGCAAGCTGTGCGGTCTTTTCCGGATTACGGTGCGCAGAGGAAACATGCATATCGTAAGCCACACCGAAGTTGTTCAGGACTTCGGTGGCAGCGTCGAACTTGTCGATGTCGCTCTTACTGCCAAGGATGATGCGGACTAAGGGCGGCATCTACTTAAGCTGCTCCGGAATAACGGTAAGCGCTTTGTGAATCTCGGCAGCATCGGCTGCGGTGCTAAAGCTATCCAGATTCTCTGCGTTCATGATCAGCTTGGAGATGTAGGAAAGCGAGAAGAGGTGCTGTTTGTCGTTGTGCAGCAGCAGCATGAAGAAGATGTTCACGGGTTTGTTGTCCGGTGCGTCAAAATCCACAGGCTCGGCGGAACGGCCAAACAGGATGCTGGGGGTTTTGATCTTGGAAGGATGCAGGTGGCGGGGGTGCAACAGGGCAACGCCATTGCCGATGGCAGTGGAGATAAGCTCTTCGCGGGCAACCACAACCTCATACAGCCAGCGGGCATCGCGTACCAGTTTCAGGTCTTTGGCTTTTTCGCTTAGGATGCGGATGGCATCGTACTTGTTTTCTGCCGAAAAATCTAGGAATACGTTCTCGGGACGCATGTATTCCTCAAAATGGCAGATAACCCGCTTTAATGCAAGCATCTTTTCTTCGGTTTCGTTAAGGTTTTCCAGCCATTCGTTTAGCGAATCCTCGTCTATCTTAACGTTTTTGCCCACGAGCTTACTTTCAAATACGCCCGTAGCGATCATTTCCTGAATGACGCGGTCGGACACCTTTAACTTCTTGGCAGCGTCTGCTTTGGATAAGAATTTCTTAGCCATGGATACCTCCATATCTATCACGCTTTTTTAGTATATTCGGTCAATTGCAAGGTTTATCTTGACAAGGATACGAGAATTTTTTGGATATGGCATAATGGTCAAGAGATTTATTTACCCCCTGCTGATTTTGCTAAGCCTGAGTGGCTGTTTTTACTCGGTTTATTCGAATGCTTACCCGCATTTAAAAAAAGTTCGGGTGCTGGCATTTGAGAACCGTAGCAGCGAATTTGCGCTTGGGGATGTGATACTTACCGGCTTGAACCGGGAGATTCGTAATGATGGACGCCTGAAATTGGTGACCAAAGAGCCGGATTGCACTTTGGAAGGCTCTATTACTACTTTTTCGGAGAGCGTGTACAGCTACGATGCCACAAATCAGGTGCAGGATTACCAGGTGCAGATGGTATTATCTGTAACCTTCACAGACCTGATAAACAACAAAGTGCTTTACGAGAACAAGAATTTGTCGCTTACGGAGCTTTATGCCATTGCCGAAGGCGGAACTGCTAAGTTTAAAACAAAAGAGGAAGCCATAGATGAGCTCATCGCCAAGCTATACCAAACCATCCTCCAAAACAGCCTCGAAAGCTGGTGATCCGGTACGCCTGAACCGCTTTCTGGCAGATTGCGGGTTGGGCAGCCGACGCAAGGTAGAGGAACTGATTACTGCCGGCAGAGTAAGGCTGAACGGAGAGGTGTGCACCGATCTTGCCACACAGATAGACCCGGCAAATGACGACCTGCAACTGGACGGCAAAGCATTATCCGCCAAAAAGCAGAAGATGTATCTGATGCTGAATAAGCCGCGTGGCTATGTGGTAACCCAAAGCGACGAAATGGGACGGCAAACCGTGTATAGCCTGCTGCCGGAGAATGCGCAGAACCTGGCTTATGCGGGGCGTTTGGACAAGAACTCCGAGGGTTTGCTGCTGTTTACCAACGATACAGCCTTGATAAATCTGCTTACCCACCCTAACTACAAGGTGGAAAAGATGTATAAAGTGGATATCGACCGCCCTTTAAGGAAGCGGGAACTGGATAAGCTGCGCAACGGCATCGAGATAGAAGGCGGAATTACCCACAAAGCCGGCGTGTTCGTGAAAGAAGAAGATGAAAGCTCCATGAGCCTGAAGATGGTTATCACCGAAGGCAGAAAACGCCAGATTCGCAAGATGATAGAGGCTGTGGGGGCAAAAGTCCGCCGTTTAAGACGCATGCAGTTCGGACCCCTGATGCTGAAAGATTTGCCCAGCGGACGTTGGCGGCCTCTGGAGCCCGGTGAAGTGCGCGCCCTCTTCAGCGAGAAAAGCAAGATAAAAGCCCTGGAAGAAAAGAAAGGAACTAAATAGATGAAATTAGCGCTAATTGGCTTGCCCAAAAGCGGAAAGACCACGGTGTTCAATGCGCTTACCCGCAGCGAGCACAGCACGGATAAATATGCCCAGACGGCTACGGAAGCCAATATCGGGGTGGTGCAGGTTGCAGATGAGCGCATAACCCGCCTCAGCGAGATGTATAAGCCCAAGAAAACCATCTATGCCACCATAGAATATCATGATTACCCCGGCATCTTTGCCAAGGAAGGCGACACGGCGGATAATGCCATGCTTTCCGAGATAAAGAGTGCGGAAGCTTTTGCGGTGGTGCTGCGCGGCTTTAAAGATGAGGAACTGGATAGCCTTTATAGCTGCGGCGACCCTCTGGCGCAACTGAACCATCTGGAAGAAGAAATGATGCTGAACGATCTGATCGTTGCAGAAAAGCGGCTGGAGAAGATTGAGCTTGGCTATAAGCGCGGGATCAGGACGCCGGCGATACTCTCCGAAGATAAAGCCCTGCGGGAGATTTGCGCGCAACTTCAGAATAACCTGCCCCTTAGGGATTTGCAGTTGCATCCGGATGAGGAAAAAGCCGTGCGCGGGTTCCAATTCTTCTCTGCCAAACCGCTGCTGATTCTGATAAACTGCAGTGAGGATAACCCCGCAGAATGGGATGAAACCCTTAAAACCCTTGGCAACAGAGGCTACAAAGCTTATGCCATCGCAGGCAAGTTCGAGGAAGAGCTTAGCAAGCTGGATGCCGAGGAAGCACAAATGTTCATGGCGGATATGGGCATGACGGAATCCATTCGCGACCGCCTGACCCACTGGAGCTACCAACTGATCGGCTATATCAGCTTCTTTACCGTGGGAGCAGACGAAGTTCGCGCCTGGACGCTGGAAGGCGGAGCCAATGCAGTGGCAGCCGCAGGAAAGATACATTCCGATCTGGCACGCGGGTTCATCCGCGCCGAATGCTTTAAATATGACGATATCATCACCCATGGCAGCGAGAAAGTGCTTAAAGAAAAGGGACTTTTCCGCCTTGAGGGCAAAGAATACGTTGTGAAAGATGGGGACATCATCTCCATCCGCTTCAACGTTTAACAGGAAATAAGATGGCACCGGCAAAGAAGCGCAGTACCCCCGCCAAGAAGAGCAAGAACAGCCTTAGTGCCTTGCAGAAGCGCCTTATCAGCGGTGGTATCAGCATCCTGTGTGTGCTGGTGATTCTTGCGCTGGTAATGGGCTATACCTCCATTAAAAATGACCTGGATACCTTGCGGGATGGCGGTGGCGTATTTAGCTGGTTCAGCCAGAGCGGCAGTGAAACAAGCAATCCGGTGGGGGTGTTTGGCATAGTTTTTGGCTACATCTTTATCTACCTGTTTGGGTATTGGTTCTCGCTGGCAGGCTTTGTTATCATCGCAACCGTTTCTTTCCAATATTTCCTTGCACCGGAGCTTGACCGCAGCAGACAAAAAGGCTACTTGCTGTTAATTGTGCTGTTCCTGCTGCAAGCCCTGCTGTCCTCCAGGCAGGAAGTATATGTTCACAGCGTAATCCCCTTGTTTATATACAGAGCCCTTGCCGCTGTATTCTCCGGAGTCGGCGCGCGCATAATCCTGATAGGGGGCATGGTGCTTAGCGGAGTTCTGATTGTTGAATTTGAACGCCTGAAAAGCTGGATACAGTTTGCCATTGAGGACTTTCAACGCAAGCAGGAAGCCAAGGAACAAGGCACCAAACCGGTAAAGCCCACCATTAACAGCGATATCGAGACTATCCCGGCTAAGGCTGAGCCTGTCCAACCAATTATTCAAAATCACACCCAGTTAAACCCGAATCCCGAACCGGCTGAACCGGATAATAAAAAAACAAAGCCAGATAACAGAAAGAGACCTGTAGAGCCTGAAGATGAGGAAGACGATGACCGCGAATATGTAATGCCCTCTATCTCGGACTTCCTGGAAAGCCCCGTTAAGCTCTCCGACCGTGACCGCAAGGAAATTGAGAACCAGATCTTGGGAACCAGCAAAATCCTTAAGGACAAGCTTGCGGAGTTTGGAATTGAAGCGGAAGTAAGGAACGTAAACATTGGACCCATCATTACCCAATACGAGCTTGAACCCGCCAAGGGCATCAAGGTAAGCAAGTTCTCATCCCTTGCCGATGATCTTGCCCTTGCTATAAAAGCCAAAGCCATCCGCGTTCAAGCCCCTATTCCGGGACGCGGTTTAATCGGCATAGAAATCCCCAACCTAGCCCGTGACATGATTTACCTCAGGGACTTGCTGCTCTCCGAAGAGATGCGTGCCATGCACTCCAAGCTTGCCTTCGGCTTAGGGAAGGACATTGCCGGTAAGCCGTTGGTGGCAGACCTCACCAAAATGCCGCATTTGCTAATCGCCGGAGCCACCGGCAGTGGAAAAAGCGTGTGCATAAACACCATCATTATGAGCCTCATCATGCGTAGTAAACCTGATGAACTTCGGCTGATTCTTATAGATCCTAAGCGCGTAGAACTGGCAGGATACAACGATCTGCCCCACCTGATAGGACAGGTGGTAACCGATGCCGATACTGCCTTGGAGACCATGTATTGGGCGGTTAAAGAGATGGAACGCCGCTATGAGCTGTTGCAGGAAGCAAAAGTGCGTGACATATTGGGCTATAACGAGAAAAGCGGTGAAGGCGAGGAGCTGGAAAAGCTGCCCTACATCGTGATCATCGTGGACGAATTTGCCGACCTCATCATGACCAGCGGTAAAGATATCGAGCTTCCCATAACCCGTTTGGCACAGATGGCACGTGCAGTGGGCATTCACCTCATCCTTGCCACCCAAAGACCCTCCATCAAGGTGATCACCGGTATTATCAAGGCAAACTTCCCTGCCCGTATCGCTTTCCAGGTGTCCTCAAGGGTCGATTCCCGCGTAATTCTGGATATGATCGGTGCAGAACGCTTGTTGGGTAATGGCGATATGCTGTTCCTCCCCCCTGGTAAAGCAATGCCGGAACGTATTCATGGTGCCTACGTTTCAGATCACGAAATCGCCCGCACCTGCGATTTCCTGGCGATGCAGCCCAAGCCCAAACAGGACTTCAGCCTGAAGGTGGAAAGCCAGAGCGACATGGGCTTTTTTGAATACGACGACGAACTTTTCCCCGAAGCAGCCAAGGTGATAGTATCCACCGGCACCGCTTCGGTTTCCATGCTGCAAAGGCATTTTAAAATAGGCTATGCCCGCGCCGGCCGCCTGATAGACCTGCTGGAGCGCGCAAGAGTAATAGGTCCCCACCTGGGCAGCAAATCCCGCGATGTTACCGCCACCCGGGAAGATTTAATCCGCATAGGAGTTATTGATGAAGACTAATAAGCTATTGTTAGCGTTTGTTTTATTACTGCTTAGCGCATCCGGCATTGGCGCAATCACTACTGAAGCGCTTAACAAGAAGATAACCGCCACCTATGGTGGTTTAAGCAGCTTTCAAGCAAGTGTGAAGCAGGATAATTACTTTGCTCAGATCAAGAAAAGCATCAGCTACCAGGGGAATATATACTTCACCCGCGGGCGCATGGTAATCAAGTTCGATAAACCCAATGTCCAGAGGCTGATGATTTCCAATGGCAGCGTGGATTTGTATGATGCCCAGTCCAAAACCGTGTTACGCTCCCGTATGCGTCCTGAATTTGGCAAGATGAATCCTGTGGAGATATTACAGGTTTATTGGAAGAAATCCGTTGTCCGGGTGCTTAGCAGCAGCGGAAACATCACCGAGGTAAGCCTTAAACCCTTCGATGATCCCTTGATTGTGAGTATGACAGCATCCATAAACCACAAGACCGGTATAATTCAAACCCTCAGTTATACAGATGCAAGTAGCAATAAAGTAACATATAGTTTCTCCGGGATCAAAACTAATGCCCGCATCCCGGAATCAGTATGGATTTTCAACTATCCCAAAGATGTTCAAATGGTGGAGCAATGATCGCATTAATAATGGCCGGAGGTTCCGGTACCAGATTTTGGCCCGTTAGCAGGCACAATTTTCCCAAACAATTTATAAAAATCCAGGGGACTACCTCCATGTTGCAAAAAACCGTGGAGCGCTTGCTCCCCAAGATTTGCATGCACGATATCTACATTGTAACCGCAGCAAATCAAGTGGAACTGGTTACCAAACAGCTTCCCCGCTTACCGAAGAACAACATTATCGTGGAACCCTTTGGAATGAACACCGCTCCTTGCATCGCATTAAGTGTGGAATACCTTAAATCCCGATATGCAGATGGCGAAGTAATGCTTGTGTTACCTGCTGATCACGTAATCCGCAAGGTTCCTGCCTTCTTAAACAGCCTTATCCCCGCAGAGCAGGAAGCCCGCAAGGGACGCCTGATCACCTTTGGAATTGTTCCCGAATACCCCGCCACTGGATATGGCTATATCGAAGCCGGAGAGGAGCTTGCTCCCCAGGTATTAAGCGTACAGCGGTTTAAGGAAAAGCCGGATAAAGAGACCGCCGAGCAGTTCCTTGCTAAGGGAAGTTTCTATTGGAACAGCGGGATGTTTTGCTGGAGTATCGGCGCAATATATGATGCATTTAGCCATTTACTGCCTGAAATCCCCAAGCTTACAGCTAAAATTGCTGATATCTGGGAGTTTAAGGGAATTGACGCTGATATATCAGAACTATATGCCAAAATGCCACGTATCCCGATAGATATTGGCATAATGGAGAAAGCTGAAAAGCGTGGCGTTATTCCGGTGGATTATGGCTGGAGCGACGTTGGAAGCTGGAAAGCTCTTGCAGATATATCGCTTGCTGATGCAGAAGGGAATCATTTTTCCACATCCGGCATGGCTTATGATGCCAAAAATAACTTCGTTCAAACCTCAAAGTTCACTGCTGTTATTGGCTTGGACAACATCTGCGTAATCGAAACCGCCGACGCCATCCTGGTATGTACCAAGGACAAATCCGAAGAGGTAAAGAAAGTGGTGGACTACCTGAACAACAAAGGAGATACAAATCTTACATGAAAAAGCTTAGCTTATCCCTGATCCTGATTATCTCTGCCATAGTATTTTTGGCAGCAGTAACTGCCTATAAAGACACTGTAAAATCCGAAACAACCGCCTATACCGGCACCTATAAACTTGATAAAGGCAAGCCCTATCTACTGGAGGGCAAAAACCAACGCCTGCTGTTGCTTGCCCCTCCCGAAGCCATGGATAGTCTGGGCGTTCACCTATCCGATGGCGATACCCTCACCATCCGCGGTGCCTTCACCCAAGGTGCCATTTTGGTAACCAGTATACAGCACGGTGAGGATACTTACGTCCTGCGCTCCGATGATCTTGCCACCAACAATTATGATGAGTGCTCTACCGTAAAGGTTACCCCGGCTAAATGCATCGGCTGCAAACTATGTGTGCCAAACTGTCCCGTTGGTGCTATCTCCATGCTGAATGGCAAGGCAGTGATAGACAGTATTAAGTGCGTTTCCTGCGGTATTTGCATCGATGGTAACGGCAAGTTTCGGGGCTGCCCGGTTAGATCCATCAGTAAATAATCCAATTTCACCATCCCTCTCTTCAATTCCCCTAAGGAGAAGTTATGAAGCAATATCTGTGCATTTTGTTCGCAGTTGCATCAATTAGTCTATTCGGCAGTTGGGACTGGGCTTTCTCTCTCGGTGGCGACAGCATGGAACGCCTTTGGGACATCAGCTGTGATGCCTCTTCCAACATATATGTTGCTGGTGATTTCTCCGATTCGCTATGCGTGAATGGGCAAACCTATCACGGATATGGATTGGCGGATAGCTTTGTCCTGAAATACAATCCCGCAGGTGAACTGCAATGGGCACAAAGCTTTGGCTCTCCGGCTGAAGATGTGGCACTAAGCATAGCCGCAGATGCAGAAGGTAATAGCTATATCACCGGCTACTTCGTGGATACTATCACAATCCAGAATCAGAGCGTTACATCCAATGGCGCATGGGATGTGTATGTGCTAAAGCTTGATCCGCTTGGCAACCTGATCTGGCTGAACTCATTTGGCGGAACCATGAGCGATATTGGCTACGGCTTGGCACTAAGCTCTTCCGGTAAAGTGTTTGTGGCGGGTTGGTTTTCTGGTACGGTAAATTTCCCGGATGGCAGCAACATGGTAAGTGCCGGTGGCAGCGACATATTTTGCTATGCCCTGGATACCCAGGGTAATTTTATCTGGTCTCAGCGGGCTGGAACAGCGGGAGTGGAATATGCTTACGAAGTATCCGCCGATGACGAAGGAAATGCCTATGTAACCGGGGTAGCCGGAGTAGGTACCCAATTCGGGAATTACAGCCTTGCAGGTTCGGGCATGTTCGTATGCAAATACAACCCCGCCGGGGCGGTGCAGTGGCTTGCCAGTGGTGAGGGAGGAGCCGTTGTGGATATCGCCGTTCAGCCCCAGGTAAACCCTTCCCAATATGGCATGGTGTGCGGAAGATTAAACGGCAGCGGAGCTTATGGCAGCTTTCCTTTTAGCAGTATTGGCGGTGGAGACGATGCTTACTGGGCAAAGTTTGACGCTAACACAGGCACCTGGCTAAGCCTTAATGCCTATGGTGGTAGTGCTGCTGATAAAGGCAAAGATGTTGATTGCGGGGATTATCCCGCCTTTGTGGCAAGTTTTGAAGAAACCGCCGCTTTTGGTGCTGTGAACTACCTCAGCAATGGAGAAAGCGATCTTGCCCTGGGCTATGGCAATAATGCTATGCAATTCACCACCGCAGGGGGTGAAGGCAGCGAAATCCCCACCGGAATAAAGATTCTTCCTAACGGCATGATAGCCGTTTGCGGGTGGCATTTTGGCTTAGGACAATTGGGCAGCTTAAGCATTGATAGCGGAAACGTAGCCGATCAGGACGCTTTTATTGCATGCTACAGCCCCCAAAGCAGCGTGAATGATGAGCACATTATGCCCGTGAGCCATATGAAATGTAACCCAAACCCCTTCACATCCAACTTGCGGATAAGCGTTAGCAAGGCAACTATCACCCCATCCCCCATCGAAGTTTACAACCTCAAAGGACAGATAGTTCACATTCTACACCCGGAATACGAAAAAACAAACAAAATGCAATACAGTTGCAACGGACAAGATGCTTCCGGCAAGAACTGCAGTGCCGGTGTATATCTGCTTAAAAACGGCTCCGGCACAAATAAAGCACTAAAGCTTAAGTAAGCACCTCCACCTAAGCAGAGGTGCTTTTTACGCTGATTTTAGCCATTTTTTAGCTTACCCCAATTCTCAATTCTCAATTAGTTAAACCCCTCATAGTAGTGTGGGGGACAAATCCCAAAATTTGGGACAGATTTTCAATATTTCTTGGTAGGGGCAGATCCCCGTATCTGCCCTATCTTGCCATAAACCCCTTATAGTAAAGGGCAGACACGGGGATCTGCCCCTACAAAAATATTCTTCCGAATATCTGGAATCCTGTCTTAAACAATTGAGGTGCCGTTTTGGCACCTCAAGATCTGTGATAAAAACTTTCCGGCTCTTACTTATGCAAAGCCCGTGCTGCTTGCGGATGGTGCATCACGCTTGCCTTTTTAACCCCAACACTACGCTTTGCTATTATTTTACAAGTGAAATCGATATACCGAATACCATATATCGATTTACCAGCTTCAAACCGATATATGATATTTCGTATATCGATTTACTCGCTAAAAGTATCAATGTAGCGCTTGAACATAAATATCCTGTTCCGAGAATATCCTGTAGTCTCCCGGAGTATATTCATATCTACGAGGCTTGTTACCAATGAATTTGCCCGGGCATAATTCAGGTTTAGCAGCTCTTCCACTTGCTTGATATTAACCACGGGCGACCTATACAAGTGCATCATCAGCTTGCGGGCATTTTCTGCTCTTCTCCCGAGTTTTACCAGATCGTTTTCGATACTCCTATGCAGTATCAAGATGTTATCGAACGT
>CAYSGM010000012.1:0-36617 GCA_964430595.1 uncultured Candidatus Cloacimonas sp. | reverse complement strand
TTTGTCAAGAATTATTTACATATACTTTTTGTCCTGTTTTACGTGCAACAGTCTTCTCTGTTTAACTCAAAAAAAGCCACGGTATAGTTTTAAGTACTTTCAAAACTGGCAGATGTGGCTTTTTTTAAGTCAAACGGAGGTGGTTATTGTTCTATACCCATATCCAGCCTGCTTCCCTGCTCCCCGAAGCAAAGCCGAACCGGAAATAAACGGGAGATCATCGGGCTTTTGCCCGTTCACCCCCCGATGAACCCAGGTTCAAATCCCTTGCGGCAAGCAATGGAGCACACTGTAAGAATTAGCTAAATTTCTGCTTGACATTTTAAGCAAGGCATGGTTTTAGTGTTACGAGCTTGAAAATTGATTACCATCGACTTATTAAGTTGATGTGTGTATAGTAGTTAACACGTAATTGTTGTTACCTGGGTATAGTTTCCCGGTAGCGTACAGATGCATGAGAGGTGTTATGAACACATATGCAACCCACCCGGTTGTTACCTCCTCGCTGAACCTCGTTTTAGAGGCGGTGGATAAATCCGCCAGCTCTCTTCATCAAACACCCCAGTTTAACTATCGTGCGCTTAAATGCGTTTCAACATCCCCTCGCAAATCACAAAATGAGATATAGCGGAGGAAATATGCTTACACTCAGCAAAGCCCAATTTGATATAATCGTCGCACATTATGCTATATGTGGCAATGCTGAACGTTTGCACCTGTCCTTCACGGTTTATTCTAACCATCAAAAATTAATGTGGCTTTGCCCCACCGGGATGGAGAATTCCGATTCTCCACTTACCCTTGTAAGAGCTTCCAGTAAGCCGAATCGGAATTTGGCTTTCCGGAGCGTGCTTCCTGCCAAGCTGAGGCAATGCCTATAAACGAATCCACATATTTGGTCTTCAAGAAAAACGTCTAAACAAAGGAGTTTTCTTACTATGAAGAAATTATTAATACTATTATGCGTGTTAGCATTATCCGGAATGGCTTTTGCCGATGTGATAATTGGAACTGGAACCAGTTCACAACGCCCACCGATGAGTACTTACTACAAATACTACCGTTCAGCGGCGGTATATCTGGGATCTGAGATCAGTGCCGGAGCGGGCACTATCACTCATCTGCAATGGTACTGCGGTATCGCAAACACTACTACAGCAATCCCGACTAAGATATACCTTAAGAGCACAGCCAGTAACACACTGGCGGGTGACACTTGGGCAAACCAAGTAACAGGAGCAGCTCTTGTTTTTGATGCATCTGTCACGGCTAATGCAACTGGTTGGTATAATTATGATATTACTGACACTGCTTATAATGGATCAGATAATCTGGAAGTATTAATCGAGACCGTAAATACACCTTATGTGTCCCCTTATGTTGAATGGAGATATACCTCTACGTCTCCTTCTTACAGGTTTATTTCTAACGCTGCTGACACTGCTACTCCTACCAGCCTCAACACTTCGTATTCCCGCCCCAATATCAAATTTGTGGGCATAAGTACTGTTGTCTATCCTGAACCGACAAACCATGTTACCGATTTTGCAGCCGGTACTCTGAATTATACTTCGGTTCAGCTTAACTGGACTGGTTCGACTGGTGCTCAATTGCCAGCAAAGTATTTGATTCAGGCGATTAAAAGCCCGGGAACTTACGCATCTGTTGCCGATGGAACTCCTGTGGCAGATGATGCGGTGTGGACGGATAACAACGCTGCTATAAACGTAGCACATGTTGTGGGGGCTAACACCTACACATTTACGGGATTAACAGCAAATACAGCCTATGAATTCAAGATCTGGCCTTATACAAACAGCTTAACAGATATTGCTTTCAAGACTGATGGGACGATCCCTACAGTTACTGCCTCAACCTTGAGTACAACCCTGCCGATACCCTATTCGCAGGATTTCAGTGCCAGCACATCGCTGCCGGCTAACTGGACAGGAACGATGTCAGTTAACGCAACTCACGGTAACGGCGGTGGTAATGGACTTACATACAACCTATACAGTTCCAATACTTCATGCAATATTGCAACCAACCCGATTGGTCCAATGGCTGCCGTATGCGAACTAAAGTTCGATTACCGATTGGTGAATTACACTAGTTATCCTGCCACAGGCACCACTCTGGGTGCCAGTGACAATATCCAGGTGCAGATATCTGCAAATGGTGGAGCTTATAGCACCATATACACAATTAACTCCACCAATCATGTCACCAGCAATGCTTATGCAACCATAACCCTTCCGTTGACAACCTACGATACTCAGACCATCAATGTTAAATTCATCGGAACCCGTGGTGCTGGCGACTATTACTTCGATCTGGATAATATCATAGTTCGGGAACCACCTGATGAAGCTCAATTTGCCATTAATCCCACTCTAACCGAGGCATGGGCTTTTGGCACTATTCAGACAGGTACCACCCTAAAGAAACAATTCACCGTCACAAATACCGGAGCTGCTTCTCTAAACATTTCCAGCATTAGCACCTCTGATACTTATTATGGAGTAGAGGAAATTGCCCCGATCGACCATGCTCTTACAGCAGGTGAATCTACCAGTTTCTATGCTACATTTACCCCCACAGTAGTTGGTGGTCCATATAGCGGAACCGTCACTGTCACGTGGAGTTCCGGCACCAGAGAAACATATCCAATCTCTTTCACCGGCTCGGGTATTGATTATACCATTTCCACATTTGATCCTGCCTATACTGAAGGATTCGAGTCTGTTACAGCACCTGCCTTACCTGGTGGTTGGACTGTGATAGATAACAATGCGGATGGGGATAAGTGGGCTACATATGCAACAAACCCACGCACTGGTGTTAATTGTGCTAATCTTTACACTGACTATAACACGGCTAATGATGACTATCTGGTTACACCACCTTTAATGCTAAGTGGAAATCAAGAGCTTAAGTTCTGGACTCGTGCTCAAAGCACCACCGAAGTTGATGAGATATCGGTTCTGCTCTCCACCACAACTCCAACAGCAGCTGCTTTCACTAATGTGTTAATGGCAAGTACACCTGTTAATTATCTTACCTACACGGAATACACGGTAAATCTGAGTGCATATAGCGGTACTTGCTATATCTCATTTACCAGAAAGAATCCACCGGTTGATGGTTGGCGTTTGTATCTGGATGATGTAACTATCCGGGAAATCCCTGATGTTGCCATGTTCAGTTATTCACCTTCGAGCATCGAATTCCCCTTCACCGCTGAAAATAGCAACTCAACCTATACCAATGTTGTTGTATCTAACATTGGTGGCGCATCTTTGGATTTGATTGAAGCAGATATCACCATTATTGGTACAGATGCTGATCAATTCTCCTGGGATCCTGTAAATATGCCTGCCTCCCTTACTGCCGGGCTTAGCGTAAACATTCCTGTTCGCTTCTCTCCTACCAGCGCGGGAGCAAAAACTGCTACCTTAAGAATCAGCTATGATGGAACAGATTATGATGTAGCACTTAGCGGTTATGCTTATGGCAGTACTGCTTTGTTCGAAAGCTTCGAAGGTGCCACCTTCCCGCCTGCTGGCTGGGCAAATCCCGGATCTTGGTCGAGAAGCACATATACCTATTATAGTGGCACAGCTTCTGCTTACTTATCTCCATCCGATACTGGCTTAAAGATTCTCTCAACACCAAAGGTTACCATCACTGGATCAAGTTCGCTTAGATTTATGTCCTATTGTTCAAGTTCTACTGCGACATGGGATGTTGTATATTCACCAGACAGAAGCACTTGGACACAGGTAACGGGTTCTTCCTTCACTCACCCAACTACATCTGTATGGGTACAACGTACAATAGACCTTAGTTCACTTGACGGGAATAACTATTATCTCGGTATCAGAGCTGGTGGTTCTTCATATTCATCATATTACGTCGATAATCTACTTGGACCGGAAGTTACTGCTGAAGCACCTGGTCCTGTGACTCAAACTGCACCTGCTGATTTGGCGATTGACCAAGTAAGACGGCCTACTCTTACCTGGACAGCCCCAACCACAGGTGGCGTACCTACTGGTTACAAAATCTATTGTGACCAAAACAATCCTCCTACTACTCTGGTAACAACAGTTACTGCTTCCCCCTATACCTTCACTACAGATCTTAACTGGGAAGCAACTTATAACTGGATGGTGGTAGCAACTAATGGTGCCGGTGATGCAGTAGGCAGCACAACTCGCTCCTTCACCGTTATGGCTGACCCCACAATCTACGACATGCCGTATCTTATGACCTTTGACGATATGGGAACTACATTCCCGCCAGTCGGCTGGAGCAGAATGAACGGTCTTTATGGCGGTACCTACGCTGCCGGTACTCAATGGGTACAAGATGATTGGTTAAACGTTACCACCCCAACCAATAAAGCCGCGAAAATCAATATCTATGGCACAACTCGTTATGGCTGGTTAGTAACACCTCCTGTTGCTATTCCTACTGCAGATTATGAGCTTAAGTTCGACATGGGTCTTGTTGACTATAATGACACTTTTGCTCCAGTTGCAGGTGAACAAGCAGACGATAAGCTTATTGTTGTAATGAGTGACAGTCCCTTGATGACATCTCCCACAATCTTAAGAGAATGGAATAACAGCGGCTCAACTGATGTATATGACAGCATCCCTGCTGCCGGCGAAAATTATGTTATAACCTTAACAGGTATCACCGGAACCAAGTATTTTGCCTTCTATGGTGAATCTACTGTTTCCGGTGGTGATAACGACTTAATGGTTGATAACATTATATTCCGTCAAATCCCTGCAGGTGCTCCTGATAATGTAACTCTAAACTCCCCGACTAATCACGCTGATACCGTTAATCCTAGGTCAGTAACCCTTAGTTGGACTCCCGCCATTTCAGGTGGTAATCCTGATGGCTACAGTATATTTGTTGGCGAAAATCCCATTGATCCTGCTAACTCATACTTTGGAGATTATGAGTACTCAACCACAAACACAACATTTGATCTTAGTGCTGAAGACATCGTGATTGGTTACGGTCAAACTTTGTATTGGGCTGTCTGGCCATTTAATGGCGATCCAGTGCAGTATCCTGATCCACAAAGCCCAAGTTTCCAAACCTTCGATTTCACCACTATTCAGGATCCGCGTATTATAAGTTTGCCTTATGCGCAGAACTTTGATGGTGTAACAACACCTGCATTGCCTTTGGGTTGGACAGGTTACAAGAGCAATGCGAGCATGACAATCACTACTTCTACTTCAACGCCACAAAGTGCCCCCAATAATGTATATATGTATAATTCCAGCTACACTACTGATCAATTGCGCCTGATAACTCCTGAGATCACTGTTCCCATGGGAGATGCTAAAATCAGCTTTTATGCACGTAGCGGAAGTGCCGGCTATGTCCTGAAGGTTGGAACTGTAAGCGCACTGGATGGAACAGGGGTATTCACCGAATTAGCCTCATACCCTCTTACAACCACACATACTCAATATGTATTGCCTTTGACCGGATATATAGGTACAGATCAGTATATCTGTTTCCAGCATGGACAGGGTGGTACTTATCGCAGCATCTACATAGACAACTTCCTGATGGAAGAAATCCTAGCAAACGATATGGCTGCAACCGTTATTACCGGCTCCAACACCGGGTTTGTTGATACACCTATAACCCATAATGTCACCGTGCTTAATAATGGAATCGCTTCACAGTCCAATTACACCGTGTATCTGAAGAGCGTTGATACCAGAGCAATACTTGCCACCCAAATAGTAAGCGGCACTCCTCTGGCACCTAATGCTTCAGTGATATATCCCCTGGAATGGACTCCAACCTCTACTGGTCAGCTTGATATCTACGGCGAAGTGGTGCTAACCGGTGATGAATATACCGGCAATAACACTACCTCGAATCTGGCTCTCACCACCTATCCTGAAGGAATCCTGGTGGAAGGTTTCGAAAGTGGAACCATCCCCACTAACTGGACAGTTAGAAATGTAGATAATCAAGACCAATGGCTTGCATCTACATCAAACCCACATACTGGTACTTATTGTGCCCGAGTGAGCTGGGATGTTCCCAATGATGATTGGTTGATCACTCCTCCTTTGCAAGTAACTTCCACTACCACTGATCAGATCAGTTTCTGGATCGGTAATTTCAGTACTTACTTCTCTGAAGATTGGGAAGTTCTGATTTCAACCACTGATACAGAAATCGCTTCGTTCAGCATGATAGACAGCGGAAACCTGGCAACAAATGGCTATGAGCAAAAAACATACAACCTTGATGCTTATAACGATGCTATAATATACCTTGCAATCCGTTGTGTAAGCGATGATCAATTAGGCTTCTACGCAGACGACTTTATTGGGCCTCCCATCTATGTACCAGCAACCCTTTCCACTCCTGTTGTTACAGCAGAAGTTGTTGGAACAAGTGTAAAGATATCCTGGCCTGCAATACCTTATGCATACCAGTATAAGATTTATGTGTCTGATGACCCCTATGTAGAAGAATTCACTTATGCAGCCTCCACTGCAAGTCTGGACTACACATTAACTGCACCCGTTCCTACAAAGATGTTCTGTAAAGTGATTGCTTCAAGTGATCCGATCCGAAATTCTATTGCTCTACCCCTTTCAACTGTAGATCAATATAAAAAAGATCAGTACGAAGCACTCAATAAAAGCAAATAATTCAACCAATTAAAAATCCTACCCCCGGTGTAACAGCCGGGGGTTTTTTTAATCGTAGTAACTGACGTCTCGTGTGTTGCATGCCGGAATAACAGGCGTCTCGTCTGTTGCATATCGGAATAACAGGCATCTTGTCAGTTGCATACCGAAATAACAGACATCTTGTCTGTTGCGTGCCTATCAAGCTGATAGTAGTTACTATCTCATTTCGAAGCCCTCTTGCCGGATCAGACGGGGCGTCTGATACTCCGAGGGTGGGACGTGTGATATTCCCCATTTGTCTGATATTCCTCACATCTACCTTACTCTCCACACAAGAATCGCACCGGTGTTGACCGGGAGCTCACCGGGATAAATCATGGTGAGCTCATGGTCAGATCCCCTCCGGTTCTGCTTTGGCAAGCAAGGGAGCCATACTCATGATATCACGCTATGTTTACTAACACGTAGGTGCCGTGCCAATAAGCCGTTAGGATGCATTAGTAGAAATTCATCCTCTAAATAGTGCCATAATCCGGATTTTTCTTCCATTTTCTGCTTGACATTTGTACCAAAGCACTATTGGTTCGCATGGAAATATTGCCATTGCGGTATTGTACTATGTGTATGGTATTAGTGTCGTTTGTAAAAACGGGCGAGTTATCTCAGCCTGTTTAGTTGTTTTATGTTTTTTAAGTTGCCGGCAAAAGAAGCCAGAGGATGTTACCTTGAGTTTTTTGTTTTGTAAACCGCCGATCCACCCGGAGCCGAATAGTCTCTATGGGGTAAATACGGGTTTGGTACGTAAACAAAGCACGGCAATCTCCCCAACCGCTGAACTTCAAAATCAAACAAAAGTCTCTCAATCCGGAAAACCAAGCCAGAATCACTCTACACACTCTTTGCTTAATAATCATCGCACATTATTGCATCGTCCGTGTGTCCGTGAGTTTTGCTTAGTTTTTCACCCACCCTTAACCCTCAAAAACAAATGTGGTTTTGCCCACATACATAAGAGGCAAAGCCTATAAACCAAAGACACTTACTTAAGTCTTCGAGAAAAACATCTAAATTAAGGAGTTTTCTAATATGAAGAAATTAATGATTCTACTGATTGCCCTTATGGCAATAGGAAGTATATTCGCCACAGCGTTGAGCGAGGGCTTTGAAAGCACTACCTGTCCGCCGGTTGGCTGGACAATTAGCTACGCAAATCCGTCACCACCTGCGGGTAATTTAATGATACACGACACCAGTATTTTCTATGGTGGTGCAAGATCGTTCAGGTTCTCGTCATATAGTTATGGTTCACCCTACGACCAGTATCTTATAACCCCACAACTGGAAGTAACATCTGGTGACCAAACTGTAAGTTTTTGGTACCGTAGTTCCAGTTTTGATGCGGAAGAAACTTTCCAGGTTGGTTGGTCATCTACGGATACTGCTCCAGGAAGTTTCACATGGGATACTGAAATCGTAAACGATTTAACCACTTGGACGCAATATCAAAAAACAGACCTGCCTGTCGGCACTAAATATGTAGCCATACACTATTATTCCGACTACATGTACTATATGTACGTGGATACCTTTGCAGGTCCCCAAGTTTACGTTCCCCCAACACCCATCTTCAGCCTCACACCGAACGTAAGCTCTTGGGATTTTGCCGCAGTAATGATTAGCACTTATGCTACTAAGCAGTTTACTATTCAAAACACCGGTGGTGGCACTCTTGATCTTACCAGTCTATCTGTAACTGCCGGTGGCACATATTACAGCATTAGCGAAGCCCCTGCAGATGTATCACTCACAAACATGGAGTCTACCACTTTTACCGTTAGGTATGATGCTCCCGCGACTGTGGGCGGTCCTTATGCAGGTAATGTCGCGATTGTGCATTCACTGGGAACAACAAACATCGCGCTGAGCGGTAGTAGCTATGATCCCGTTATTGACACATTCCCTTACACAGAGGGCTTCGATACTGTAACAGCCCCTGCATTACCTCAATATTGGGGCGTATCAGAAGGAGCTGCTGGAGCAAGTCAGCACTGGAAAACAACTACCACTGCTGTGCATGGACCTGCTGCTGCTGCAAGTGCATCAAACTTCGCCCACTTATATTGCTATCTGGCGAGTACTACCTACAACCCATACAGTTTGATAACCCCACCCATTAGTTTACCTGTAGCTCCCAAACGTTTGGTATACAAGTATTGGATTGGGGATGATACTGTAGCAAATCCCTTATTTGTGGATGTTTCAGCAGACCTAAGCACCTGGACACCTCTCTACACCCATAGCAATTCCACAAATACCCTTGCTTGGTATCAAAACATAGTCGATTTAACTGCTTATGCTTCATCAACCGTTTATCTACGGTTCAGAGGTGTTAGTAACTACGGGAGTGCTATGACAGACTTCGGGATCGACGATGTTATGATCGAAGATGTCCCTGTTGGTGCTCCCGATCCTGTGACACTGGTTAATCCCCCAGCAGATGCCTCAGGCTTACCGATAGCAGGGTTTAATTTCACTTGGACACCCTCTATCACCGGTGGTGAGGCTGATGACTACTCAATCTTCATCTCCACAGATGAATTTGATGTGTTGGGACAATTTACTGCCACCACAACCGGAACCAGCCTCAACCCTGTTGGCATGCCCTTTGAAGCCGGAACCTTCGCTTTCGCCTACGAACAACGCTATTACTGGCAAGTATTTGCCAATGGTGCGGGTGAGGAAGTTGCTTCTGAAGTTCGCTGGTTCGAAATTGAGCTAGATCCCACAATCAGTGTTCTGCCATGGGCAGAAGGGTTTGAAGGAGCCACATTCCCACCTTCAGGCTGGACATCACTTGATGAAGATGCTGATGATGAAAATTGGTTCCAATACAGTGCTGCTAGTTCAGCCCACTCTGGAACATATAGTGCAGGCTCAGCATCATGGACTAGTACGAGCGGTGCCTTAACTCCGGATAACTGGCTGATTACACCTCCCATCAATATCCCAGCCACTGGAGAATACTTAGTGGAATGGTATGTTGGTGCACAAGATCCAGCTTTTCCAGCGGAAAAGTATGGATTTTATGTGTCCACTACCGGTACAGACCCTGCTGATTTCACCCAACTCTTTGTAGAGACATTGGAAGATGGGGTTTGGCATTATCGCAGTCAGCCCCTTGCAGATTATGCGGGAGATAGAGTCTATTTTGCCTTCCGTCATTTTGATGTTACCGATCAATTCTACATGAAAATCGATGATGTTCAGGTGCGCGAAGTCCCTCAAGTACCCATTTTTGCGTGTACTCCTACAGAATGGTACTTTGGCACCAGCCACCTGATGACACCTACTATCAAGACCTTTACCATAAGCAACAATGGTGCGGATACAATCGATATCCTTGAAGGTGATATTGTGCTAAACGATCCTTATGGTGATTTTGTGCTTGTGGCAAACGATCTACCGGTAGAGCTGAGCGGAACAACTACCTATAGCTTCACTGTTAGCTTCATACCCCAATCAACCGGTGTTAAGAATGCAACAATCAGCATAGACGATAATCTTGCTGCACGCGTGGTTAATACCATAGACCTCACCGGAGAATGCGTGGGTGAACCTATCGCCAGCATCTTAGGTCTTGAAGCTGAGGTTCAAACCACAAACGTAACATTGGGCTGGAGTTCCATTTACGGTGACTTGGGTAATCCAGGTTATCTGCATTGGGATGATAGCATCCACCGCGGTAGTGTTGGAGCAGGTGCTTCCCTCTATGATGTCGCAGTTAAGTTTGGTGTAGAAGAGATGTCAGCTTATACTGGCATGGAACTAACCAAAGTAATGATTCATGTAGCTGCTCAACCAACAGCCGTAGATTCTCTGAAAATCTGGTCTGGTTCTGATGCTGTTCTAGCTCCAACCGCCACCCTTAGAGCTCAAGCCCTCACTGGTATCGAAGTTGGATGGAACGAGGTTGTGCTAAATACCCCATTAACAATTACTGGTGCCGACGCAATCTATGCTGGCTATCATGTTACAGGCGTGGCGGATACCTTCCCCGCATCTACGGATGCCTTGACTGCTGTCCCCAATCGAGGAAACTTAGTATCGCTTAATGGTGGTGCATGGACGACTCTCACAGCTTACAGCATAGCTGGTAACTGGTTGATTCATCCGTACTTCGATAATGCACCTGCCGTGCTTAGCCATCGTCCTGTAGCTGTTGTAAGCACACCTGTACACAATACTCCATCAACTCAGTTACGTAACAGCAATGCTACCCTGCAATACCTTCCGAATCCTAATACTCAGCGCTCTCTGCGTGGATTCAATGTGTATCGCGATGGTCTGCAGATTAATCCTGCTTTAGTAGCTGCATACACTTACCTTGATGAAGCCCTTGCACCAGGAATATACGATTATACTGTGCAAGCTGTACATTACAGCCAGACTGGTCCGATGTCTGATGAAGTCTCGGCAGAAGTTGTATATGTTGCCCCGCTCGCTCTTCCATTCCTGGAAGACTGGACATCCGGCAGCATGGATACAAATTACTGGGTTGCAGGTGGAGCTAACTGGGTTATGGAAACTACAGAAGGAAACCTTACACCCTGCATCAAGTTCAGTTATTCTCCTTCTGTTGAAGATTATGAAATCCCGCTAACCAGTTTCGGCTTTGACGGCACAGGTTTCGCTTCCGTAAAGCTGAAATTCGACATCTCGTTGGATAACTATTCTGTTGATTATATTAATTACATCCACCCGGAAGTTTGGAATGGAACCACTTGGAACAGAGTTGGGACGATACCCTCTTCCTACGATGATTTCGGCTGGACAACCTTCTCTTGGGATATCACACCCTATGCCGCCAACCGCGAGTTTAAAATTCGCTTAATGGCAACCGGTGAAAACAGCTACTACATTAACTATTGGTATATTGATAACATCATCCTGGAATTGATGCCTGCCAGTTTGAATACGCCAGTAGTTACCATTATTAAAGGTGTGGACAACATTAATCTCAGTTGGCCAGCCATTCCCGGAGCCGATTGGTATGCCGTGCGTAGCAGTGCTACACCTGATGGTCCATTTAGCTTAACCGGTTGGGTAAATGGCAACGAAATAAACCTTGCCCCGGAAGCACTTGGATTCTATGAAGTAACTGCGGGTGCAGGAGACATGCCCATTCGTGGTATAAGACTGGATAAACCCCGTCCGCTGCTCCACAAAACGTCCAAAAAATGATTCCTGAAAGAAGATGAGTTGTACTTAGAGTAACTCTCATCCGCTTTCTTAAATCGAAGCCCCTGGTCTATTAGCCGGGGGCTTTCTTAACTTACTCTGATTATCTTATCTAAGACAGTTGCACAAGAACAGTGGACAATAAGTTTAGGCTCAAGTTCAATCATGGTGGGTGGAATATCAGACGTCTCCGTCTGATCCTGTAATAGAGCCTGGAAAAAGATAGTGTCTTTTCTAGGCTTGGTAAGCATGAACTGACGAGACGTCAGTTATTCCTACACAGGCTTACCCACTCTAATTGAACATGAGCCTAAGTTAGTATTGTAATGGAAACAAGCTCCCCAAGAGAGCTAACAAAAATGCCATCCCTGCGGATGGCATATATGTTGTTGGGTAAGAACTATAAGAGTTCTATACCATCGTTATCGCTTTCTTGGGACACTTGTTGGCGCATTGCTCGCAGCCGATGCAGGTATCTTTGTCAATAACGTGTAGTTGCTTAATCTCACCGGTGATAGCCTTGGTGGGGCATATCTTGGCGCAAATGGTGCAACCAATGCATTTCTCGGCTTCAATCTCGGCTTTCTTCCGCATACCTGCTCTTAAATCCACGATAGCCTTGGTGGGGCAAACGGTGGCGCAGAGTCCGCAATTTATGCACTTTGCATAGTCTATGCGCGCCAGGTTATTTTCCACTGTGATGGCTTGGACGGGGCATTTACGGCAGCATAAGCCACAGCCTATGCAGGGGCGTTCGGTGCCACAGAGTTGCTTTGCCTGCGGGTTCTTGGCTTTGGAAGTACACTTAATGAACACATTGCGGTTCACCGGCACCAGCATAATCAGATTACGCGGGCAAGCGGTTACGCAGGCTCCGCAGGCGGTGCATTTGTCCTTGTCTATGTGGCGCATACCTTGGTCGTCCACGTTGATGGCATCGAACACGCAGGCTTTTTCGCAATCGTTGAAGCCAATACAGCCCCAGGTGCAGAGGTTGGGTCCATCGGCAATATTGACCGCAGACTTACAGCTCTCAATGCCCTGGTAGGCATATTTCCACTTGGTGTTGTTTAGTCCGCCACTGCTGCAATGGATAACAGCGAACTTCTTTTCAGCAGCTACCGCTGTTTTACCCATTATTTTGGCGATAACTTCCACCGCATCGGAACCACCGGGAGCACAGAGATTTATCTGGGCATCGCTATGCACGATGGCATCCGCATAACCGGCACAACCGGCTTGTCCGCAGGCACCGCAATTGGCACCCGGCAGGGCAGCAATTATCTGCTCCACACGCGGGTCGAGCTTCACTTCAAACACTTTTGCCGCAAAGGCAAGCACCAAACCAAATACCAAGCCCATCACCCCCAGGATCACTACCGGGATGCCTATGGACGAACCAACCGAAGCGGCAAGGGGGATAATTATATAGCTAATCATTATTCTTTCTTCCTTCCTTGCCTTAAATCTTCATGCCCATGAAGCCATAGAAAGCAAGTGCCATAATACCGGCAAGGATTAAGCCACTTGGCATGCCGCGCATGCTTTTGGGCATATCCACAAGCTCCAGGCGCTCCCTGATTCCCGCCATAGCCAGAAGCACGAAGGTGAAGCCAACGCCTGACAGGAAGCCGTTCAGCACTGCCCAAATGAAGTTATAACGGCTGCCATCAGCCAGGGGGGTGATGTTCAGAATGGCAACACCAAGCACCGCGCAGTTGGTGGTAATAAGCGGAAGATACACGCCTAAGGATTTATACAAAGCGGGAGAGTTCTTTTGAATCACCATCTCCACAAATTGCACCAATGCCGCTATGGTTAATATGAAGGCAAGGGTCTGCAAATACTCCAAGCCATAAGGAACCAGCAGGTATTGAAAGATCAGGTAACAGAAAGCAGAGGCAAGCGTCATAACAAAGATCACCGCCATGCCCATGCCGAATGCAGAATCCAGCTTCTTGGAAACGCCCAGATAGGGACACAAACCCAGGAAGCGGGAGAGGACGAAGTTTTGCACCAGGATGGCAGAAATTGCCATCACGAACAGTTGACCGAGGAATCCCATTATTTCTTCTCCTTAATCATGTTCATAAGCGCCATCAGGAAACCAAGCGTAATGAAGGCTCCGGGAGCCAACAGCGTAATCAGCATGGGATCGTAGGTAGAGGGCATCACCTTAAAGTTCAGCCAGGTGCCGTTGCCCAATATCTCTCTGATCGTGGCAACCACGGTTAAGGCAAGGGTGAAGCCCAAGCCCATCCCGATACCATCGGCTATGGAATTTACCACATTGTTCTTGTTGGCAAAGGCTTCCGCCCTGCCAAGGATGATGCAGTTCACCACAATAAGGGGAATAAACAGCCCCAGAGATTTGTGCAACGCAGGCACATAAGCAGCCATAGACATATCCACAATGGACACAAAGGCTGCTATCACCACCACATAAACGGGAATGCGTATCTTATCCGGCGTAATGTTCTTGATCAGCGAGATAAAGATATTGGAACACACCAGCACAAAGGTTGCAGCCATTCCCATACCCAAAGCATTGCTTACGGAAGTGGAGGTTGCCAAGGTGGGACACATACCAAGCACAATCACGAATATCGGATTCTCTTTAATTATACCCTTGGTAAATTCGCTAACGAAGCTCATTTTCCCTCCCCTTTAGTGGCTATTTCCTGCTTCAGCAGCTCGATTTGTTCTTTTAACGAATTGGTAACTGCCCGGGAGGTAATAGTGGCACCCGTTAGGGCTTTGATACCATTAGGGGGCACTCCGCCATCCTTATCCACCACCAGTTGCGCGGCTGTTTTGCCGGTGAACTGACTGCTGAATTCCGGCTTTGTAGCGTTCGTTCCCAATCCGGGAGTTTCTGTCTGTTGGATAACTGATACATTGATAATCGCCAAGGTGGTATCCACGGCAGCCATAGTTTTAACGGCACCGCTATATCCAGCCTTTTCGGCAGTAAAGGTATAGCCTTTTAGCTGTTTGGTGCTTCTATCCCGCGCTATGTAATAATCCAGCGCACCGTGCACTTCTTCAAAATCAGCATCGGGAATCAGCTTTTCTCTGGCTTCCTGAGCTTCCTTAATTTTAAGGGCTATAATTTTAGGTTGGGTGAGGGAATTCACATAAGCCAGCAGCGCAGTTGCCACCATGCAGAAGGCTAACAGGGTTAATCCCAGGGTTACATACATCTTCATTTCTTTATCCTCCCAAAAGCCTTTGGCGTGGTAAAGCGATCTATCAGAGGTGTCATCACGTTCATAAACAGGATGGAATAGCTAACGCCTTCCGGGTAACCGCCCACAAGGCGAATCACCACGGTTAGCAAACCGCAACCAATCGCAAAGATAATCCTTCCGTTCTTGGATAGCGGCGTCGTGGTGTAGTCCGTTGCCATAAAGAACGCCCCCAGCATCAAGCCGCCTGAGAAGATATGGAAGAAGGGCAGCATCAGGCTGTAACCGCTGCCTTTAATGGGTCCAAACAGGAAGGTAAGCACAAATACCGTGCCGATATAGAACAGCGGTATGCGCCATTCGATAACGTTCTTATACAGCAGATAAGCCGCACCAAGCAGCAGGGCAAAAGCACTAACCTCACCAATACAGCCCCCGACATTACCCCAAAAGAGGTTCTTCAGGCTTGCCATCTCGGTGATATTGGTAAATATCCGGTTAGCGATATCCACCCCGTCACCCGCATTAGCGTTAATGGAGGCTACAAAGCTGCTGTCCCGCAGGGATTGCACCACTTTCAGCGGGGTTGCGCCGGTAACCAGATCATAAGCCTTGGGAGAGATACCCTGCAAGTTTGTGGCAATGGCATCCAGATCGTTTAATCCGCTTAAGTTGCCTGTCTTAGGCTTCAGCCAGCCGGAAGTCATCAGCGAAGGCCAGGAAGCCAGCAGGAAAGCACGTCCCAGTAAAGCTGGGTTCACAGGGTTATTACCCAAACCGCCAAACACCTGTTTACCCACGGCAATGGCAAATACCGAACCCATTATCGGCATCCACCACGGCGCACCGGGATTGATATTATAGGATAGCAGCATACCGGTTAAAAAGGCACTGCCATCCGTCACAGTTACGGGAACCTTGCGCATTTTCTGGATAAGAGCTTCCGTAACCACCGCAGTAACGGCACCAAGCAAAGTTAACATCAGGGAGCGCACTCCCCAATAATACACAGCAAAAACGAGAGCGGGAGTAAGCGCAATCACCACATTCCACATCACGTTGGTAACTGTGGTTTTATCGTGCAGGTGAGGCGCAGAGGACACTATATATTTATCTTTCATAATTCCTACTTCTTGGCTCGCTGAGCTTCCGCATAGCGTATTTTGCCTGTATCAATCCACTGCACCAGGCGTATCTGCGCCGGGCATACAAAGGCACAGCTTCCGCATTTCATGCAGTCGTTCAGTCCGGCATTCACCGCCATATCCAGGTTTTTGTATTTCACTGCCGCGGCGATGGTGCTGGGTAGCAGGTTCATGGGGCACACATCCACGCAGCGCGCGCAGCGCAGGCAGTTCTTTTCTTCCAGCAGCCTGGCTTCTTTTTCGTTCATCAGCACCAGTCCACTGCTGCCTTTGCCCATGGTAGCGTCCAGGCTTGGCAAGGCAAAGCCCATCATCGGTCCGCCGGAGATTACCTTGCCCACAGGCATGGTGGTTCCCCCGCAGAAATCTACGAGTTCAGAGAAGGGAATGCCGATTCTGGCTTTCAGGTTGGAAGGCTTGCTTACCGGTGCGCCTGTGATGGTGATTATCCTGTTAATCAAGGGCTTTCTATAGCGCACTGCTTCGTAAACGGCATAGGCGGTGCCAACGTTCTGCACCACCACGCCGACTGCCATAGGAAGACCGCCGGCAGGGACTTTACGCTTTGTAGCGGCGTAGATAAGCTGTTTTTCCGCACCCTGGGGATAGCGTAGCTTTAAGCCAACCACTTCCAGATTGCTTTCGTTCTTCAGCAGCTTTTGCATAATGTCTATGGCAGCGGGTTTATTGGCTTCGATGCCGATCACGCCTTTCTTGGCATTCACGATCTTCATCAGTAGCTTCAAACCAATCACGATCAGCTCCGCATGTTCCAGCATTAAGCGGTAGTCGCTGGTTAAATACGGCTCGCATTCCACGCCATTGAGGATAACCGTATCGATGGGCTTATCTTCCGGCGGGGAAAGCTTTACATGGGTGGGGAATCCGGCACCGCCCATGCCGCAAATACCGGCATCAGCAATGCGGGCTTTCATTTCCGCGGGCGTAAGGTTCATATAGTCCACGTCGTCCACCATGTCCACCCATTCGTCTTTTCCATCTCCGGTAATCTGGATCGCCAAAGAAGTAGTTCCACAGGGATGCGGAAAACGATCAATGGCAGTTACTTTGCCAGAAATCGAGGCGTGCTGATTAAGAGAAACAAAACCTGATGCTTCTGCAATAAGCTGACCGGTTTTCACCTCATCACCCACGGCAACTACCGGTGTGGATGGGGCACCGATATGCTGGGATAAATGAATGGTAACTTTTGCAGGCAGAGGAGCTTTGGTGATGGGTGCAGATGCTGAATAATGCTTTTCATCGTGGGGATGGACACCCCCAGGAAAGGTGCGTAATTGCATTAACACTCCTGTGGCTTGGCTAATATCAAGCCTAAAGTCTAAATTTTCGCCATATTTTAGGGTGTGGGATATAAGGCAAGGTTTTTTTTGGGGGAGGGGGCTGGGGGAGGATGGACTAGATGGACGATATGGACTTTATGGACGTTATGGACAGCCATGTTGCAGAGGTATCTGAGCAGGAAAAGCACAATAATAGGCTTCACTCTTGTCCATTTAGTCCATATCGTCCCTCTAGTCCATCCCGTCCACCCTCTCTCCCTCCTTGCTCTCCGAAGCAGTTCCGAAATGGGGTTCACCGGGAGTTCACCATGATAAAGCCCGATGATCTCATGGTCAGTCCCCCTCCGGTTCTGTTTCGGAGAGCAAGGGACTTGGAACATTTTTTTATTGACAGTTTGGGGGTGATGTTTGGCAATGTCATTTAGTGAAATAACGTTATTGATATAAATAGGAGAAATAGATGCTTACCATTGACTGGAAAGAACGGCTGGATATGGACACAGAGGACTACCTGAAGAATAAGCTAACCAAAGGCGATTATGATTTTGAAATCATCTTCAACGCCTATCCCGAAAGGGTCAATGGCAAGATTCCCGCAGATGTGATAAACCACGTGGCGGGAGTTATTGTGCAGAAACTGGGTAAGACCCATGAGCAATATATTGATTTCTACCAAAGACTTTGGAGAAAAAAAGGCGAATATGGCAAGATCGCTTTCGGTTTCATAATGAGTAAGCTGCTGCACAAAAAACCGGCGGTTTACCTGCCTTTGTTCGATGATGCCCTTGCCCATGCAGATAATGCCGAAGTGCTTGCCTTACTTGATAAAGTGATGCTGCCCCTGCTGCGCAAATACCCGGAGAAATACCTTAGCATCGCCTATGCATATAGCAACAGTAAAAACGAGCTTATCCACAAGAACGGACTGAACCTGTTGGTGAAACTGCTGAAGAAGCGGGAAGATCTTATCCCCACCATCATGGAGCACTTTTCGCACCAATGGAGCTATCCACTTGGCGAGGCAATGCCCAGCCATGTGCTGATGCTGAAAGCCGTTGCCAAGCAAAGCCCGGATTACTATTTGAAAGTTTGGCAGGAACATAGCAGCAGCCGTGATCCGCAGATTGTGGAACTGCTTTGTGCCACAGTTACGGATTACATTCCAGAGATAGAAACACCTGTGGAATTGTGGACACGCAGCGGCAATGCCCGCGTAAAAAAGGCTGCTACAGCGGCACATAAGCTGCTGCTGAAGAAAAAGGGAGCTTGAGGCTTGGATAACAGCGTATTTATCACCAAGCAAGGCATGGAGAAGCTGCAGAAGCGCATCCAGCATCTGATGAACGATGAACGCCCGGAAGTTATCCAACAGGTTGCTACAGCTCGCGAATTCGGTGATCTTAGCGAAAATGCAGAGTATAAAGCCGGAAAAGAGAGACTTCGGTATATCGATACCGAAATAGACTATCTGCGCAGACGTAGCGCTCAGCTTAAAGTGGTGGATACCGAAGGCTTTCCCAAGGATATTCTGCGCTTTGGCAGCTATTGCGTAGCCGACGACATCACCAATGGAGAGCGGATTTGTTATCAGGTGGTAGGCGCGGAAGAACTGAACTTCACTAACGAAGCGGACGTGATGGCTGTTTCGGTAGTCTCTCCCATTGGCAAAGCCCTGTTAGGCAAAAAAGTGGGTGAAATAGCCGTGGTTAGCGCACCCATGGGCGAAAGACATTTGAAAATAATAGAAATCAGATAAAAATGGAGTATCAATGAAGAAGAAAGAAAGCACAACATCCGCTTTAGCTTACGAACGTAAGAACTTCTGGAAGGAAGCACCATTAGCGGAACAAAAGGCAGCCTTCGCATTTGCCGAAGCCTACAAGAGCTTTTTGAACGAAGCCAAAACCGAACGCGAGACAATCGCCTACACCGAAGCCTTGCTGAAGAAACACAAGTTCACTGCCATCGGAAAGAAGGGAAGCCAGAAGGTTTACACTATCTTCCGGAATAAGACCATCGCTATGGCTGTGATCGGCACAGAGCCTATTGCCAACGGCTTTAACATGGTAGCCGCACATATTGATGCCCCACGGGTTGATCTTAAGCAAAACCCGCTTTATGAAGATAGCCCCAGCAGTATGGCTTGCATGCGAACCCATTATTATGGCGGTATCAAGAAGTATCAATGGGTATCCACACCCCTTGCTCTGCACGGAATTATTATCAAAAAAGACGGCAGCAAGCTGGAGATCAGTATTGGTGAACGCGATGACGAGCCGGTGTTTATTATCCCTGATCTGCTACCGCACCTGGCACGTAAAGAACAATACACCAAGAACCTTGCCGATGCTATCGACGCCAGCAAGATGAACCTGCTGTTCAGCGGTATGCGAGCACCCGATGGCGAAGAAAAAGAAGCGATTAAAGCCCATGCCCTGAAGCTGCTGAACGATAAATACGGCATTACAGAAGTAGATTTCCTCTCTGCCGAATTGCAGCTTGTGCCGGCAATAAAAGCACGTGATGCCGGCTTTGACGGCAGCATGGTGGTTGGTTACGGTCAGGACGACCGCATCTGTGCCTACACGGGTATCAAAGCACTTTTAGATAACCTGGACAGCAAGCCAAAACGCACTATGGTGGTGTATTTCTCCGACAAGGAAGAAGTGGGCAGCCAGGGCAATACCGGTGCGCAAAGCGTGTTTATAAAGGATTTCATCGGCAGCATTATGGAGCATAATGGCGAAAACAACAGCAGCGCAAACCTACGTAAAGCCTTTATGAACGCCCAGATACTTAGTGCCGATGTTACCGCAGCGATAGACCCGAATTATCCCCTGGTGCACGAGAAACAGAATGCGGTGATCTTTAATCACGGCATCGGCATTTCCAAATTCACCGGCAGTGGTGGTAAATATGCATGTAATGATGCCAATGCGGAGTTTACCGCTAAAGTGCAGAGCATCTTCACCGAAGCCGGAATCTTTTGGCAAACGGGTGAACTGGGTAAGGTTGATGAAGGTGGCGGTGGTACCATTGCCTACATCCTTGCCAATCAAGGTGCCGAAGTGTTAGATTGCGGGGTCGGACTAATGGGTATGCACTCCCTTTACGAGCTTTGCTCCAAAGCCGATCTATATTCCACATATAAAGCCTATAAATGCTTCCTAGTGGCGAAATGACCTATTAAAGGAGTTACTTATGAAAAGAATGCTTGTCCTCGCCCTTGTATTAGTCCTTCTCGGGGGTTGCGTCAGCAACAAAAACTATCAAAACCAACAGCAAAAGATATTGCAGCTGGAAAATAGCCTTAATGAGCATAGCACTGAACTGGTGGTGCTGCGTAAAGAAATCATGCTAAGCCGCAAAGATACCGGGTATTCCACGCAGACTATAGATTCCTTGTTTGCTCAGGTGAAGGCTATGGCAGATTTCCAGAACACTAATTTCCAGGAAGTAAGCAATGATGTTGCCTATCTGATGGAAGCAGCAGCAGAGCAGCAATCCCTGCGCGAAGACCTTGATAACCTGCAAGAGGATACGGATGATATCCTTGCCGGCTTTGCGGATCGTTTGGGTAGCATGAGTTCTGAACCTACCGTGGCGAAAGATCTGAACCAGCTGAACCAAAGTTCCGAAACCAGCAATAAAGACATCCGGGAACAAATAGCCGCTCTGGAACGTAACATCGCAGATCTCCGCACCTCCACAGGTAAAGAGAACAGCGGTCAATATAGCGGTAGTATCGATACCCTGCGTAAGCGTATTGACGATCTGGAAGCCAAGCAGAAAGAAGTAAATTCTGCTAACAAAGCCGAACTTGAACGTCTGAGCAGCATGCTGGATGCCAAGCCCACCCTTAAGGAAAGCAAAGCAGTTAGCACTAAACCTCAGTCCTCTACCGTGAAAGGTGAAGTACCGGAATATGAAGCAGCCAGAGCCGAATACACCAAGGGTAACCATCCCCGTTCCAGAGAAATGCTGGGCAGTTTTATGGCTAAGTATCCGAGCAGCGATTATCTCGGCAATGCCTCCTACTGGATTGGCGAGAACTATTATGCAGAAGGCGATTTCACCAGTGCCCTGCGTGAGTTCCAAAACGTTATCTCCCGCTATCCTGATTCCTGGAAAGCAGCCGACTCACAGCTTAAGATTGGCTTGTGCTACTGGCACATGGGCAATTCCGAAGCAGGAAAGCAGGAAATAGAAAGAATCAAAACCGTTTATCCCAAGTATCAGAGAATGGACTTGGTGGATAAATTCCTGAAACAGATTAAGTAGTTAATGCTAAAGTATCTGCTGCCGGTCTGTATCCTTTTTAGCCTGTGTATCCCCGTTTGGGGGCTTCAGGCGGCACATGAAGCGGAAACCATTGCCGTAGCCATTGCCAAAGAGATTCAGACCGGAGAGCCGATATTTCTGGATTTGCGCACCGGGGAGTGGACAACCTCCCTTAACCAAAGCTTGGCTCAAATCCTGCTTACCCGCGGAGCTGATCTTAGGGACAATCCCAACAGCCTGCAAAGCCCTGAATTTGCCATGGATAACACAGAAGATGGATTCAAGCAGATAAACCTGAAGGAATACAGCATTACTTCTGCGGTACTGGTGCAAGTGAACCTGAATGTGAAGTGGCAGGAACAAGTGGAGAAGAACTTCTTCTCTTACCGCAGCACCCGCCACCCTATCTACAGCTTCGAGACCAAGCAAATACATCTGCCTGATCAGCGGCTGATAAAGGTATCTTCCTACGATTTCAGCCGTGCCGATTCTCCCGAAAGAGAGGATTCCCGTTTGCGTTTACGCTGGTTCGAGCCTTTGGTGGCAGCTACTGCCATAGGTTCTATGATCTTTCTCCTCTGGAATTTTGATTAAAGGAATATTAATGCGCCGAATCACTATTGTCCTTCTAATCCTTGTGCTTGGGCTTTCAGCCTGTAGCCGTAACAAACCCCAGCTTTCCACTGAAACCCGTTTGAAAGCAGCCGATGAGCTTTATGCCAAGGGCAAGTATGCCCGCGCTGCCATTTTGTATGACGAGATATCCTTCGAGCGCAAGTCTGCTGCTACGGCATACGCAACCTTAAGACAAGCCGACAGCTATTTTGCCATCAACAAATTCTCCGATGCCCAGGGTAAGTATGAGCAATTTATCGGCTCTTTCCCGGATCACCCGGATGTAAGCACCGCTTATTACAGAGTGGGTGAATGCTTGTTCGAGCGTTCTCTGTCTCCGCAGTATGATCAGGATGAAACTATCGGCTGCATAGAGGCGTTCAATGTGTTTATCGAAAAGTTCCCGGAAGATACCCGCTTTTCCTCTGCTCTGGATTACATCCGCAAAGCACAATACAAGCTGTTGGAAAAGAAGTATCTTAATGGTTACATCCACTACAAAATGAAGGATTACAGTGCTGCTCTGATGTATTTCGACGAAATCATCGAGCTAGGCAACACTGATGAACTGGATCGCAAATCCCTGTATTACTCCGCTAAACTGCATTTGCACCAAAAGAACAAGGATAAAGCCCAGCTTAGTTACAACCGGCTGACTAACCGTTATCCAGGCTCTAAAGAGGCTAAACGACTTTCCCGCCGCTTTAAATAAATGATACTTTCAGACCCGGGCAATCTGGAGGGCTACACAGCCGTATTGGGAGGCAGCTTTGATCCCATACACCTGGGACATTTGCACATAGCAAATCAGGTTCTGAAGCTCAGCAGTGTAAAACAAGTGCTGTTTATCCCCAACGGCAATCATCATTTTAAAGTCGGCAAGGTGCGCCTTAGCTTCTCAGAACGCTATGCGCTGGTGCAAAGGGCAATCGCCGATGAGCCCCGCTTTGCCGTGTCCGATGCTGATAAAATCGGAAGTGGCTACACTGCTCACCTGATGCGAAGGTTATTTGCCGAGAACCCCCAGACCCGCTTTGTGTTCATCATCGGCTCAGACAACCTGCCCAAACTGGATAAGTGGTTCGATTTCTCCTGGCTGGCTTCCAACCTGCATTTCCTGGTGCTTCCCCGTCCGGGCTATGAAATCCTTGCAGACACACTCCCCACCATTAAGGCAAGCTTGTTACCCATTGAGCTTTCTCCCATTTCCTCCACTGAAGTTAAACGCTGCATTGATAGCGGAAAGAGCATCCGGGGTTTGGTGCCCCAAAGCCTGGAAGAGGATATTATCCGGCTTTATCACAACTACAACAGGAGCTAACATGAATAAGCCCAAAAGCAGCTTTCTAGACCGTATCCCGCTAAGCCCCAAACAGAGCTTGGGCGAAGAAATCGCTAACGCAGTTACCCATGGCTTAGGCATAGGGTTATCCATTGCGGCTTTGGTTATATTGGTAGTATTTGCCGCAAAACAAAGCGACACTTGGAAGGTGGTATCTTTCAGTATATACGGTGCCACGATGATAGTCCTCTATCTATCATCTACCCTGTATCACAGCTTCCACCAACCGAAAATGAAGCGTTTCTTCAGGATATTCGATCATTCATCTATATTCTTACTCATCGCCGGAACTTATACCCCTGTCACAATTGGCACAATGCGGGGTGGCTGGGGCTGGACTCTATTTGGGATTATCTGGGGTTTGGCGATTATTGGCATCACTTCCAAGATCTTCGCCCTGGGCAAGCTAAAGGCTGCTTCCGTGGCAGTTTACATCCTGATGAGCTGGATGATAATAATCGCCGTAAAACCGCTGATGCACGCTGCGCCCCCCTCCTTCCTGATGTGGATGCTGATGGGCGGCGGAGCATACATGCTGGGCGTTATCTTCTACGTTGCCAAGAAATTACCTTATCACCACAGTGTGTGGCATTTGTTTGTGCTGGGTGGAAGTGTCTGCCATTTCTTCGGCATGCTTCAGCTTTTGAAGTAAGAGTGTGGTCTTTGGCGTTACAGACGCCCAGTCTCTGCTTGCGTGCTTAGTTGCTGCAGTTGCCAAAGCATTACGCATGAATTACGCATCTCATCCGTATCTCATGCGTAATGCATAAGTAATTCATGCAAGGAAGAGCTACTCTGTCTTCAGCCAAAAAACATCTTGACATTCCACGCCCCTGTAAATTCATGACTTACTGATCATAATTACGCATATAATCAAGGAGATAGACATAATGAAACGTACTTATCAACCCCACAACAGACCTCGTAAGAGCACTCATGGCTTCCGCAGCCGCATGGCTACCAAGAACGGACGCAAGGTCTTGGCACGTCGTAGAGCAAAAGGGAGAAAAACCTTAAGCGTATGAGCTTATGGTGCGGTGGATCACATCTCACGCTGAGTACACCGAATTCAGAAACCCCGATTTTTACTTTCGGACGGCAAACTTCTATGTTCCCGTGCTTATCCGGATTGGCGAAACGGCTTTGGGGATTACCACAAGCCGTAGAATTGGTAATGCAGTGCGAAGAAACCTGCTTAAGCGCAGGATCAAGGCTTGGATACATCAGAACGAAGGGCAACTCCCGGATGGTTTCAAGCTTGTCCTTGTGGCAAAAAGCGGTGCAGGACAGCTTTCCTGGCAGGAATTGTGCAACCAGCTATGCACCATGAGTTCACTGCTGCAGAAGCGCGCCACCCCATGAACAGCCTTCTGCGCCTACCCAACCTGATCTTTTTAGCGATCATCAGGCTTTACCAACTCGCCATCTCACCTTATTTGCCAAGAAGCTGCCGGTTTGAACCAAGCTGCAGCCGTTATGGCTTTGAAGCTTTCCAAAAGTATCACTTTCCCAAAGCTTTATACCTTACCATTTGGCGCATTATCCGGTGTAACCCCTTTAACAAGGGTGGTTACGACCCCCTTCCCTAAGGAGGATAGTTATGGATAAAAGAACTTTAACCGCAATTCTGCTGATGATAATCCTATATATGGTGTTCAGCCAGTTTGTATGGAAACCGCAGCAATTACAAAGACAACAGCTCCAAGCCGCTAAACAGGAAGCTGCTCCGCTTGCTCCTGCAGCCGCAATAGCAGCCCCGGACAGCTTGATCGCCATGCCTGTGGCGGATAGCCTGTTCAGTTCGGATGCCAAGCAAGAGGTTGTGCAGCTCTCAAACGAGCTCATGACTGTGTATTTTGACACTAAGGGTGGAAACATCCACCAAGTGGAACTGAAGAAATTCCTCACCCACGACAAGCAACCTGTGCGTATAATCCCGGAAGGCAGCTCGATCGCCAATCTTAAGCTAATCCACCCGGGAACCGAAACACCGCTTGCCTCCACAGTTTTCCAGCATCGAATCTCTACGGATTCACTCTATGTAAGCTTTTTCCTTGGCAATCCCGCCTCTCCCCAAGTGGAAAAACGCTTTTCCCTAGACAGTCAATACGGCATCGCTCTTGATGTCTCGGTATCGGGATTCCAGGCTATGAACGGAATAGAACTGGATTTCTCATCCGGTATCGCCGATACAGAAAGAAGCAACAAGGGTAAAGCACAGGATTATAAATTCCTGATGTATGCCGATAACCAGATTCAAAAGACTGCCCTCGCCAAATTTAAGAAAACCCAGCCCAATGGCTCATTCAACAGCTTCTCATGGGCAGCAGTCCGCAGCAAGTATTTTACCATTGCTTTAAAAGAAAGCGAACCCAGCCTAATGCGCAACTATCGCACCGGCGTGAACAAAGCCACCGGTAACCCCTTCTTTATGATCGATTCGCGCCAGAATAGTGCCCAACAAAGCTGGAATCAAAGCTTCACCATCTATGCTGGACCCACGGATTATGAAATCCTGAAACAATACGGCAAGCAGATGGACAACATCCCGGAGCGCGGAGTTAGCTGGCTTCGCTGGCTCGCTGATATTTTTGCCTGGTTCCTGAAGTTCCTGCACCGCTATGTTACGAATTACGGTGTGGTTCTGCTCATCTTCGCACTTGTGATGAAGCTGCTTTTGCACCCCCTCACCCATAAGCAGATGGAGCACGGATTCAAGCAACAAAAGCTGCAACCTCAACTTCAGCAAATCCAGAAACTGTATGCGAATGATAAAGTTAAGCAACAGCAGGAAATGAACAAGCTATACAAAGAGAACAACACCAGCCCCTTAGCAGGGTGTCTGCCAGTGCTGATCCAATTCCCCATCATTATCCCGCTCTACAACGTGCTTCGCTACTCGCTGGATATGCGTAACGCCTCTTTCGTCTTTTGGCTGAAAGACCTTTCCGAGCCTGATCCTTACTTGGTTCTGCCGATAATCATGGGCTTATTTATGATTGTCCAATCGCTAATGATGCGTCCGCCCAAAATGGACGAATCCCAGATGGACGACAAGCAAAAAGCCATGCAGTCTCAGCAGAAAATGATGACCTGGATGATGCCTATCATGATGTTCTTCATCTTCAAGGGCATGCCCGCAGGATTGGTGCTTTACTGGACAGCGTTTAACATCCTGTCCATCATCCATCAGTACTATCTGAATCAACACTTTAAAAACAAGGATAATCGATGACTACAATAGACAAAAGCGGAACCTGCATCGAAGATATTATCAGTGCTTTCCGTAAAGAAAACAATATCCAGGATTGGGAGCTTAAATACGAAGTCCTGAAGAAACCGAGTAATGGGATATTCGGGCTTTTTGCCAGCAAAACTGCTTTAGTGCGCTTCCAGCTCCCCGATACCGCAGATCGTGCCAAACTTTATACCCATAGTTTACTTACCAAAATGGGCTTGGGATTTGATACCATCACCGCCAAGCTGGAAGGCAAGACCTTGTATCTGGAAATCAATGGATGCAAGGATACCGGTTTCCTGATCGGCAAGAATGGTAACATGCTGGAAAGTATCCAGTTCATGGTGAACCGCGTGTTCGAGTATGACCGCAAGATAGAGAAAATCTACCTGGATGCCGATGGCTACCGTGAACGCCGGGAGGACTTCTTTTTCCGTCAGTATCTGCCCCTAATCTCCAAGATCAAGGTGCATGGCAAACCCCTTACACTGGAACCCATGAGTGCCGGAGAACGCCGCATCATCCACCGCCATGTGGAACGCGATAAAGGCTTGCGCACCCTCACTATCGGTGAGGGCGAAAAGAAGCGCATCGTTATCTTCTCTGCCAAGCAGAGCGAGCGTGATGCCCTGTCTCACAGCAATGCAGAGCGAGGCAAACCCGCCCCTGCAACCGCTGAAGAGAAGAGTGCAGCACCTGTTACAAAGCAGAAACCTGCCCGTCCACCCCGCCAGCCGCGTCCCACTAAACAGGAAATACCTGCCGGAACTAGTGCAGATTATCCATTTAAGACTGCTGCACAAAGGCCTCCCAAACCGGAAGCCGCTACCGATACGGATACAGCCACAACGGACAAACCCGCTGTAGTCCGTTCCAGTAGACCGCGTCGCCGTCCCACCAAGCCAGCCAGCAGCGAATAGCCATGAACCCTATCCACAAGATCCATGCCGGTCATTTTTGGTCTGATGGCGGAGCTTTTATGGGTGTTCTGCCGTGGACTATGTGGAATCAAAGATCTCAAGTGGACGAACAGCGTCGCCAGAAATTGGAATCAAATCTACTATTGATCTTGATTCCCGGACGGAATATCTTAGTTGATACCGGATATGGTAACAGACTTACTAATAAACAGATAAGCAGTTTCCAACCTGCCGAATACCTGCTCCCCTTTGCGTTAAGCGAAATAGGAATAACTGATGTTGATATTACCGACGTGGTCATGACGCATCTGCATTTTGACCACGCCGGTGGTGTCGTTACCGCCTTTGGCGATAAAGATGCCCTCACCTTCCCCAATGCACGCTACTGGATTCAGCAATCCGAATGGGATATGGCTAAGCATCCTGATGAACTAAACCGTGCTGCATACAGCTTCGAGCATCAGCTAAGCCTGCTGGAAAGCGAGGGAAACATAGAATTCATTGAGGGTGATTGCGAGATCGCAGCGGGCATAACCCTGATCAAAACCGGCGGACATACTGTCGGCAGCCAGATAGTGCAGATTGATCTGCCTGAGGGTTTCTACATCTATGCCGGCGATATTATTCCCACTTCTTTCCACACTCTTCCTTCCGTAACTTCAGCCTACGATGTATCCCGCAAGGATACGTTTGCCGCCAAGAAGTTTATCTACAGCCGCCTGAAAGAGCATAACGGCATCCTGCTCCTGGATCACGACGACACTCGATGGGAAGTTCCGGTCTCAGAGCTTAAAGTATAGCTACTATTCGTATCTGCACAGATATGCAGTCTGCTCTGCCACCTTTAGCTGGAATTTGGTATTAGCCGCCACGATAAAGGTTTCCCCCGCGGAAAACAGCTTCCATTCCTTTGCATCCGGCAATAAAACCTCCAACGCTCCCGAAACCACTGTCATGTATTCCACAGTTGAAGTTCCGAATTCGTAATCTCCAATATCCATCACTCCCACCGTGGATTTTCCCTTGGCGTTGTTCAGACCGATAGATTTTACCTTGCCCCCGAAATACTCGTTTACTGCTAACATGTTTATCTCCTTATAGATATTATCATTTTACCAAACTTATCAGGATGCTTTCACTGTCCAGAAATATGTTTATGTCCACTGCCAGCATATTCTGTATAGACATTCCTTAGCCCTGCGCATAACATAGCCGACGATGCAGTATAACATGATTGCTGCTTGCAGGAAATACTATAGCATTACGCATGAAATACGGGTCGCATGCGTAATTCATGCGTAATGCATAAGCAATTCAAGTAAGCACGCAGCACCATCCCCAAGATAATCAAGACAACATACCCTCTGCTGAGTTCGAATGTGAACCATATTAAAACAAGTTTTGCTTGACATATTTTCAATGTTCCATACTGTGTAGATTGGTGCGTTGGCATGAGGTATTGCCTCGCCTGTGATAACGTAAATAAGAAACTCATTAGGTAATTAACAAGAAAGGAGATGCTATGAAAGCACAAGTTCAAAAACTCCTTCTTCTGCTGGTCTTTACAGCGTTAGCGCTCAGTGTTGGGGCTATAGTAAGCGAATATTCGTTTACATCCACACTGGGAACTTACACTGAAATAAGCGGAGGAACTGTCCACGGGACAATAGCAAACGATAACGAAAACTTCAATGCTATTCCATTAGGATTCAACTTCACCTACAATGGTGTGGTTTACGACCAGGTTAGTATCCAGACCAACGGCTTTTTAGCCATGGGTCCGATTGTAACTAATAGCACAACCCCCATCAGTTCCGCCACAGGAACGAATAATGTTGTTGCTGCATTAGGACGCGATATCAAATCCACCGCGACAGGTGAGCTTATGTCCCTTACAAGCGGAACCGCTCCCAATCGCATATTTACCGCCCAATGGAGCCACTATCGCCGGATTCCGGCTACTGCTGCAACGGACGACTTGATTTTTCAAATTCAATTGCATGAGAACGGAAACAAAGTTGTGTTCGTATATGGCGCATTTGTTTCCAATAACTCAACTACAGCTCCATCTGTCCAGGTTGGACTGCGCGGTGATGCCAATACCGACTTTAACAATCGCACAACTACCACAGATTGGGCTGCCACAACCGTCGGCACAGCCGCCAATAACTCTTGCACATTAAGTGCCACGGTGTTTCCTGCCAACGGACTTACCTTTACTTTCAGTCCTGCCTCTATAGGCGAGGTTCCCTTGGCTGCTCAGAATCCTGTTCCTTCAAACGGCGCAGTTAATACAGCCATTGGAACTAACCTCTCTTGGGTAGCTGGCGGTGGAGTAACTGATGGCTTCAAAGTGTTCCTTGGAACTGATCTTGATGCCACCAACATCGTGAATGGTGCCACCCAAACCGGTGCTACTTACAACCCCGATGATTTTGCTTATAGCACCACTTATTACTGGAAAATAGTCCCTTACAACCAATACGGTGATGCTCTTGATTGCCCCATTTGGAGCTTTACAACTCTTGCCGATCCCACCATTAACACCTTCCCCTATGCTCAGGGCTTTGACGATGTAATTCCCCCTGCCCAGGCTTTGGGCTGGACTACTATAAACGCCAATGCCGATTTATATACATGGGAAAGCGTTGCCAGTGGGGCACAGGCTGGTGCAAATGCAATGCGCTGCCGTTTCAACAGTACCGTAGCAATGGACGACTGGTTAGTTTCCCCGGCACTGCATTTAACTGCTGGAACCGTGTATAAAGCAAGGTTCTACTATCGTGCAAATAGTGCCACAACCCCTGAAAAGTTATCTGTTTACCTTGGCAATGCCCCCACAACCGAGGCACTTACTACTATGCTGTTCGAGAACCTGAATGTAAACAGTATTACTTACACCATGGCTGAAGTAGTGATCAACCCCACCACAACCGGTAACTACTACCTTGGCTTCCATGGTCATAGTGCAATGAACATGAACTACATCTACCTCGATTCATTCAGCATCTTTGAGCTTATCGATGTGATAAACCCACCCCAGAACTTTGCTGCCAACCTTGTTGACGACAATGATGTAGTGCTTACCTGGGCTGCTCCTGAGGGAATCACGCGTGATTTCTTAGGCTACAAGCTGTATCGTAATGGCACCTTGATAAACACCTTAACGCCTGCCATTCTTACCTACACAGATATGGACTTGGCAGTTGGTGCGTATTCTTACACTCTTATAGCCTACTATGATGGTGGCGAATCCACTCCTGCCGGTCCTGCCGCAGTCACTGTAGTCCCCCTTCTTCCTCCCGCAAACCTTACTGCATCCATTGTGAACTATAATAATGTTCATCTTGCCTGGGATGCCCCCGGTTCAGAACCGCCTGTGACCAACTTCACTGAGGGCTTTGAGAGTTATCCTAATTTCGCCTTAACCTTTGCCCCATGGACACTGGTCGATGTTGATCTTAGCAATACCTACGGGATCGATGGGGTTACTTTCCAAAACTCCGCCAGCCCCATGGCATACATAATATTCAATCCTACCGCCACTACTCCCCCGATTGCCGGAGGCGACACACATTCCGGAGCTAGATTGGCTGCCAGCTTTGCTGCCACCACACCTCCTAACAACGACTGGCTGATTTCCCCTGCCATTCCGATTGTTACAGGTAACGAACTTAGCTTCTGGGCACGTTCCTATACTGCCCAATACGGTCTGGAACGCTTCAAAGTAGGTATCTCCACCACTGGAATGCTTCCTGCGAACTTCACCATCATCAGTGGTGCAACCTTTATTGCAGCTCCCATTGCCTGGACTGAATACACCTATTCCCTTGCTGCATACGTTGGACAAACTGTGTATGTTGGCATTCAGTGCCTCTCTAACGATGCATTTATCTTCTTTGTGGATGATGTATTCGTGGGTGCTCCTGCTGCCAAATCCAGCTATCCTGTAGTTGCCAGCATGCCCGGTAATATGAGCCGCTCCATTGTAACTCCCAATATTGCTCCAACTCCTGTATATGAACCAACCAGAGCATTGTTAGGTTACAAAGTTTATCGGAACGGTAATCTGGTCAGCACCATAAACAGTCCTACCACTTTTGTGTATGACGACTTAGGTGTTGCCCCCGGAGCCCAATCCTATACCGTTACTGCTTACTACAACGGTGGCGAATCCACGCCTGCCGGTCCAGTGGTTGTAACTACCCTTGCTGCTCCTGCACCTGTTACAAACCTTGTAGCAAACGTAACAAACAGCACCGTAGCATTAACTTGGACTGCCCCTGCTGCTGCTACTCTCACCGGATATAAAGTATATCGTGATGGTGTGATGATCAGCGAAATCACCGAACCTGCCACCGTCACATACACCCAATCAAACGTTCCCAATGGAACTTATGTATATGGTATTGTGGCTGTTCACAATTATGGTGAATCTGTTGCAGTTACCGCTAATGCAGTTGTAAACGTGCAGCTTGCGCCTGCCTTCTTCACAGATGGCTTTGAAGGTTATGATGATTTCAGCCTAACCTTTGCCCCATGGATTCTCACGGATATTGACCAATCCATTACCTATGGTATCGAGAATGTCACTTTCCCGAATTCAGGATCTGAGATGGCTTACATCATCTTTAACCCTGCTAACACAGTTCCTCCATTAACAACCCTCGTTCCCCACGGCGGAGCTAAAATGGCAGCTTGCTTTGCAGCTACCGCACCTCCGAACAATGATTACCTGATTACCCCGCGCATGCACCTCGGCACCAACAGTGCTGTTAAGTTCTATGCCAAGAGCCACACCGCTGTATATGGCTTAGAGCAGTTCCGTGTGGGCGTATCCACCCTTGTTAACCCGAACGTTCCCGGATTCCAATACATCACGGGTACAAGTAACGTGTTAGCCCCCACCACCTGGACAGAATACACTTATGACCTCTCTGCCTATGATGGTATGGGTGTGTATATCACGATTCGCTGCGTATCAAATGACGCTTTTATCTTCTATGTTGATGATTTCAGCGTGCATAGCAATGGCGGTAGCGTGTCCAATGAGGATAACATGATTCCCGTGGTTGCTACTGAGCTTCAGGGCAACTACCCCAATCCCTTCAATCCGGAAACCACTATTCGCTACAGCATTAAAGACAACACTCCTGTAACCTTGGAAGTCTATAATGTGAAAGGTCAGTTGGTTAAGACTCTTGTAAACGAAGCCAAGACCCCCGGAAACTACAGCGTAGTCTGGAAAGGCTTGGACAACAACAACCGTTCCGTTTCCAGTGGCGTCTATTTCTTCAAGATGAATGCCGGGAAGTATAGCTCCACCAAGAAAATGATCATGATGAAATAGGTTAACAGGTTAATTAGTTAACAAGTTAGCTATATGCAAAAGCCCCGAACCTTGGTTCGGGGCTTTTCTATAATCAGCTTTATCAAAGGTTACTTTAACAGCACTCCAACCCAATACATAACCCCTCCTTTACTCCTTCCTCTTTGTTAAAATCTCTTTTAGAATAACCCGCTTATGTTACCATCCGATTCCACATCTATCACTTCCGCAGAAGGATGCTTCGGCAGTCCCGGCATACGCATAATCTCCCCCGTTATGGGAATCAGGAATCCTGCCCCACTGGCGATAACAATCTCCCTCACCGTAACCAGGAAGTCCTTTGGGCGTCCGATCAAATCTGGATTGTCCGATAGTGACTTCTGCGTCTTGGCAATACAGATTGGTAGTTTATCGAAGCCATACTTGTTTATCTTCTTCAAATCCTCTTTGGCATCTGCGGTATAATCCACCTTCTGCGCACCGTATATCTCTGAGGCAATGGTAAATATCTTATCCTCCACGGGGCTGTTCCAATCATATAACCCGCGATAGTTACACATATCTTTATCCACCATCCCGATCACCTTTTCGGCAAGCTCCAGTCCACCCGCCCCGCCTTTGGTGTGAAACTCCACCACGCTGGCTTCAAAACCGCTGGCATGCACAAAATCCACCACGATCTTTATCTCTTCATCGGTGTCCGACGGGAAGCGGTTCACCGCCACAATGCTCTTCATCCCAAACTTATTGATATTCTCCAAATGCTTCGCCAGATTCACCAAGCCAGCCGTAACAGCACTCGGATTAGGCACATTAATATCCTTCAGCCTTGCCCCGCCATGCACCTTGATAGCCCGCACGGTTGCCACCAGCACCACCGCATCGGTGCAGAACCCCCCATATTTACACACCAGATCAAAGAACTTCTCTGCCCCCAGGTCGAAGCCAAAACCCGCCTCTGTAACCACATAATCGCTCATCCTAAGCGCCATCTTGGTCGCCAGAATGCTATTCGCACCCTGCGCTATATTCGCAAAGGGTCCGCCGTGAACCAGCGCAGGCGTATTCTCCGTGGTCTGCACCAGGTTAGGCTTCAGCGCATCCTTCAATAGCGCAGCTATCGCTCCTTCAAACCCAAGCTGATGCACATGCACCGGCTCTCCCTCATAGGTAAAGCCCACGGTTATCTTTCCAATGCGTTCCTTCAGCTCGTCCATGTTATTGGAAAGGCACAAGATAGCCATTATCTCGCTGGCAGGCGTTATATCGAATCCATCCTCACGCGGGAACCCCTGCTTCCTGCCCCCCAGCCCGATCACAATATGCCGCAGCATACGGTCATTCACGTCCACCACCCGTTTCCAGGTAAGCCTCCGCGGATCTATATTCAGCTCATTATCATAGTAAATGTGGTTGTCCAGCAGTGCCGCAAGGGTATTGTTTGCAGCCGTCACAGCGTGAAAGTCACCAGTAAAGTGAAGGTTAATATCCTCCATCGGAAGCACCTGGGAATATCCACCTCCCGCCGCCCCGCCTTTGATGCCGAACACCGGACCCAACGACGGCTCTCTGATGGCAACAATACTCTTCTTATTCAGGCGGTTCAAGGCTTGGGACAACCCGATGGACACCGTGGTCTTGCCCTCGCCCGCAGGCGTCGGCGTGATGGCGGAAACAAGGATCAGCTTGCCGTATGGCTTATCCGCAAAGCGGTTCATGGTGGAGTAGCGCAGTTTCGCCTTAAACTCGCCATAGTGATCCAATTCCGCCGGCTGTAAGCCTATTTGCGCCGCTATTTCATCGATATGAAGCATCTTAGTGCCCTTGGCAATATCCGCATCATTCAGCATAATTCCTCCCGGAAACGTGATGTCTATACTACTAAACTAAAGTAAACAAGCAGTTTGGCAAGGATGGAATGGGCATTGGGTTACAGCTTATGCTATTTCTTGGTATTTCCAAATCTTAACCCCAGAGATACATTATATTGCTGGGTTTGATATTGGTATTTCTTACCCTTTATCCAGACATTGTTTTCAAACTCATCATTTCGTAGAGAAAAGCTATCCACCCGATACAATACGTTTAGAAAGTAATTCTGATAGCATAAACCCATACCCAAACCGGTATAAACTCCACCTCTCACAATATAGCGTTCATCATCATCCTGATCTGGGTATTCAAGCTGAGGAAAGTTATAACCAAGCTGCGCAATAACCTCCGGTGATATCTTTCCTGGCGTGGGAAAGCTGTAGTTTAGTGATCCATACACCGGTATATAATAGTGCTCACCCAAACCACTTTTCCAGTTTCCCGGTAACTTCTGGTTTTTTCGTGCAAATTGGTAATCCGCTCCAAGCCCAAAAGTTAGCTCTGCTTGTTTGCTTTCCAATAGAAAAGAATACGTCGGTGCAAGCGTATTTCGGAATCCACCAATCATACCTTGGTTGAATCCTACTGTCTCTCCCCCAGCATCCACACCCACAGCTACACGGCAAGTAACGGCACCAAGTCCGCTACATAATGCCACCAACAGCATAACGCCAAATACATGTCTCATAAGTCTCTCCTTTTTATTGTTTTCTTTATAACCACTTGCAAACTATCACTTTTACACCCCAACACGCCATTACGCCCGTACTTTAGCACCCCAAGCCTACATCCCGTTATCCAGCCTTGCATAGTCCTTCACCACCGCCAGCAGCCCTGCTTCCACCGCCCGCTTTATGCTAATGCAGGGCAGATCTAGGCTATAAATCTCTTCTTTGGTCAAGGTGCTGAGGTCAAGCTCCGGCATCTGCTTCGCCATGGCATACATCAGGTGTAGATAGCAATTGCTCCAGTTCCAGATATTTACGCCCCGGTTTTTGTCGCTGGTGGAATACAGGTAAGCATAAGTGCGGCAGTCGTATTTGTAATCCTCTGAAACCTTGATACTGAACAAGTTCTTAGCCACGCTCCCCATTTTCCTGTTGTTGTCCGTGATCGTGGGATAAGTGTAACTCTTTGCATACATCTTCCCCGTCCGGCGATTGAAGCAATACACCAGCTCTCCCGCCTTCCCGCTGATGGGTTCATTGCCGAACTGCATTTTTACTTTCATTGTATCCTTATAAGTTCTCACCCAAACATGCAAATGAGGATCACATGTCACAGTGGTCGTATGGTTTTATGAGGCAGAGAGATAGATAGGACTGGCTTTGGATTGTGTCTCAGTGGTCTTTGGACGTTTCTGGACGTATTTGTATCACGATTATTGCAAATTTACGCTGGTTTTGGACTGGTTTCAGATGATCAGATTTTTAGGAGAACTCATCAGATTTGTTAA
>CAYSGM010000011.1:27696-36875 GCA_964430595.1 uncultured Candidatus Cloacimonas sp. | reverse complement strand
ATCCAGGGCTTGCAGTATTCTGGTTTTACGATTGACCAGCTTGCCCCACTGTTTCAGGTGAAGCTGTCGCTTGGTTCTAACTTCTTTATGGAAATAGCCAAGATACGCGCTTTCAGGCTGATGTGGGCGGAAATGATAAAGGCGTTTGGCGGTAATGAAAGCAGCCAGAAAGTCTGGATTCACGGCAAAACCGCCAGCTTTAACAAGTGCATATATGATAACTATGTGAACGTGCTGCGTACTGCCACGGAAGGTTTTTCCGGAGTGATCGGCGGGGTGGACAGCCTGGAGATTGGCTGTTTTGATGAGCTTACCGCTGTGCCGGATGAGTTCTCGCGCCGCATGGCAAGAAACCAGCAGATCATTTTGAATCAAGAAGCGCATTTTGGGAAGGTGGTTGATCCTGCCGGAGGGTGCTATTATATTGAAAGCCTTACCGCAGAACTGGCTAACAAAGCCTGGGAACTGATGCAGGACCTGGAATCCGCAGGTGGGATGGTGCGGTGTTTACGCGCCGGAAAGATACATGACATGATTGAAGCGGTAGCCGATGCAAGAATTGATGCAGTGCATAAACGCAAGAATGTGTTTATTGGCGTTAATATGTTTGCCAACCAGCTGGAAAAGACCAGCACACGGGAAACTGAGGCTATGGCGGAGGAAAGAGCAAAGGCAGTAAGCCTGGATAAAGGTTCTCTTCCGCGCCACAGAGTGGTGGAAAAGCTGGAAGCCCTGCGTACTCATATTAGCGGGACAAGTGTGAATACGAAGGTGTTCCTGCTGAATATGGGCACTATAGATGAGTATAAAGCCAGAGCTGATTTTGCCATGGGATTCCTGCAGGTGGGTGGTTTTAAAGTAATCTCTCCCAGTGGATATGCCAGCGTGGCAGAAGCTGTAAAAGCTGCAATAGATGCGGATGCAGCAGCTTATTGTATCTGCTCTACAGATGATAAATACCAACATCTGGTTCCGGAACTGTGTGGTGCCCTGAAGGGAAAGACAATGATTTTGGCAGGTTATCCCACCGAGATGGTGCAAGGCTATAAGGATAAAGGGATAAGCCTGTTTATCCACCTGAGAGCGGATGTGTATGATACCTTAACTGACTTAGCAGTAATGATGGGGGTGAAATAATGAATCCTGATTTCTTGACCTTAAAGCCGAAATTCGACGCTGCACCATCCCAAGAAACTGCTTCCCAACCTGTATGGAAAACGAATGAGCAGATAGACGTTAAAGCCTTTTATACCAAAGCAGATTTGGAGAAACTGGAGCATCTGGATTACCTTTCCGGGATTGCACCATTTCTGCGCGGACCCTATCCCTCCATGTATATCCAGCGTCCCTGGACGATCAGGCAGTATGCGGGATTTTCTACTGCTGAGGAAAGCAATGCTTTCTACCGCAGGAATTTGGCGATGGGGCAGAAGGGCTTATCTATAGCCTTCGATCTTGCCACACACCGCGGTTACGATTCTGACCATCCCCGTGTGGTGGGTGATGTGGGTAAAGCCGGGGTGGCGGTGGATTCTATCCTGGATATGAAGATCCTCTTTGACCATATCCCGCTGGATAAGATGAGTGTGAGTATGACCATGAATGGAGCTGTGTTGCCCATCATGGCGTTTTATATCGTTGCTGCTGAGGAACAGGGAGTATCCCCTGAAATGCTTAACGGCACCATCCAGAATGACATATTGAAAGAATACATGGTACGTAATACCTATATCTATCCGCCCTTGTCGTCCATGAAGATAATTGCCGATATATTCAGCTATACCTCGCGCAAGATGCCTAAGTTCAACAGCATCAGCATATCCGGCTATCACATGCAGGAAGCGGGTGCTACTGCCGATCTGGAGATGGCTTATACGCTGGCAGATGGCTTGGAATATGTGCGCACGGGCATTGCAGCGGGTATCGATATTGATGTGTTTGCTCCCCGCCTTAGCTTCTTCTGGGCTGAGGGGATGAACTACTTTATGGAGATTGCCAAGCTGCGTGGGGCGAGAGTGCTGTGGGCAAAGATAATTAAGGACTTTAACCCCAAGAATCCTAAGTCCATGGCGCTTAGGACGCACTCGCAGACCTCGGGCTGGAGCCTTACCGAGCAAGACCCTTACAACAACATCACACGAACAACTATTGAAGCCTTGGCTGCCACTATGGGACACACCCAATCTCTGCACACGAACTCTCTGGATGAGGCGATTGCTCTGCCTACGGACTTCTCCGCGCGCATTGCCAGAAATACGCAGTTATACCTACAGAATGAGACTGGTGTGTGCAAGGTTATCGATCCTTGGGCTGGATCTTATTATGTGGAATCACTTACAGATGCGCTCATGCACAAAGCCTGGAACCATATCATGGAAGTGGAGAAACTGGGCGGTATGGCAAAGGCTATCGAGACCGGCTTGCCCAAGATGCGCATCGAAGAGGCATCGGCAAGACGACAGGCGAAGATAGATTCCGGTGCGGATGTAATTGTGGGAGTTAACAAATACCGGCTGGAGCAGGAAGCGGCAATGGATATTCTGGAAGTGGATAATACTGCGGTTAGGACGGCACAGCTTGCTAGGCTGGCTAAGCTACGCAAGGAACGCAACAGCAGTGATGTAACCGCCTCGCTTAATGCCATTACCAAATGTGCGGAAACAGGAGATGGAAATCTGCTGGAGCTTGCCATAGAGGCAGCGCGTAAACGTGCCTCTCTGGGTGAGATTTCCGATGCCATGGAAAAGGTGTTTGGACGCCATTCAGCTTCAATTAAGTTAATAAATAACGTATATAGCAGTGAGTATGCCAATATGGATGATATCGAAAAAGTACGCGCCTTAACTGATAAGTTTGCCGAACAAGAAGGTCGCCGTCCCCGTATCCTGATCGCTAAGATGGGTCAGGATGGGCATGACCGCGGTGCTAAAGTGGTAGCTACGGCTTATGCGGATATGGGCTTCGATGTGGATATGGGGCCATTGTTCCAGACTCCGGAAGAAACAGCCCGCCAGGCAGTGGAAAACGATGTGCACATCGTGGGCATGAGTTCTCTGGCAGCTGGGCATAAGACGCTTCTGCCGCAACTAATGGAAGAGCTGAAGAAACATGGCAGGGAAGATATTATGGTTATCGTGGGCGGAGTGATACCGGCTCAGGATTACGATTTTCTGTATCAGCATGGTGCCACTGCGATCTTTGGGCCTGGAACCAGGCTTCCTGAAGCTGCAACAACTATCATGGAAAAGCTGCTGGAACGCTAAATGACAGATAAACGGAAACCTGAATGGGCACCGGAAAACTCCGGCAGTGAGTTTGCAAGTAGAGTGGTAGCAGGGAAGCAGGCAAATGCTACATCTGTCTCACATGCTGCAAAGGCTCATCAGGAACGCCGTTTTGATCTGGCTGCATTGGTAGAAGGTGTAAAAGCCTCCAACCGCACCATGCTGTCCAAGGCTATCACTCTAATCGAAAGCAATTCGGCACAACACTTTGAGAAGGGGCAGGAGTTGTTGAAGCAGCTTCTGCCATTCTCAGGTTCTTCTATCAGAATCGGCATTACAGGTGTACCCGGAGCGGGGAAGAGCACTTTTATCGAGAACTTTGGTTTGTGGTTGATAGAGCAGGGTTACAGGATTGCTGTGCTTGCTGTTGACCCCAGTTCCAGCATCAGCAAAGGCAGCATTCTGGGAGATAAAACCCGCATGGAGCACCTCTCACGTCATCCCGACAGCTTTATCCGCCCTTCTCCTAATGCAGGTGTCTTGGGCGGAGTGGCAAGGAAAACCCGAGAATCCATTCTCTTATGTGAAGCTGCCGGCTATAACGTGATCTTAATTGAGACGGTTGGCGTGGGTCAATCTGAGACTACCGTGCGTTCCATGGTAGATTTCTTCCTGCTGATGCAAATTGCCGGTGCAGGAGACGAACTGCAAGGGATTAAGAAAGGCATCATTGAATTAGCAGATCTAATTGTGGTAAACAAAGCAGATGGAGACAATATCCAAAGAGCTGAACTGGCGAAGCAGGAGTATAACAATGCCCTGCATTACCTGAGGCACGCCACCGAAGCATGGCATACACGAGCCGTTACGTGTTCTTCCATAAACGGAACGGGGATTAATGATATTTGGGATATAATCCAACAATTCAAACAATCCACAAGTAAGAGCGGGATATTCGGGCATCGACGCACCGCCCAAAATACTGAGTGGTTCAATACACTGATCAACGAATCAGTTTTGCATACCTTCTATCAACAATCCAGAATTAAAGCAATACTTCCGCAGCTTCAGAAGAAGATTTCTCTTGGGGAGATTCCCGTAGCGCTTGCTGTAACGGAGTTGCTTAACACAATATCGTAGATTACCTATTTAGCATCTCTTTTCTTAGTGGGTGTTTGTAGTCTATAGCAAGAATTGTAATGTCGTCTTTTTCTTTTGCAGCTTTTGAAAACTTATGGACTTCTTCCAGTATAATCGTAGCACTCTTTTGGGGATTGGGATTTCCTAAGGTTCTGATAATGCTCTCCAGTCCAACAACCCCCAGAAAGTCTTCATTATCATTCATCGCTTCTGTAATACCATCTGTGAAAAGGATTATCTCGTCTCCAATGTCAAGTTGCAACGATTCGGAAGAAATCTCCAAGTCTTCAAACACACCAACAGCAGTTGAGTGCGTTTCTGCATACTTGGTATAAGAGCGATCCATCTTGCGAATGAACATAGGCACATGCCCTGCATTCGAGAATTCCAGGGTGCCGTCTTTGAGATTGATAACTCCCAGAAGCACGGTAACAAAATTAGCCTCGATGTTATTGCGACATAGGTATTTATTAAGCTCCCACATAATGCTCTTGGCACTATGATGGTATGATGATATCCCCCGCAGGAAGGTGGAGACAATTGTCATTGTCATGGCAGCCACTATCCCTTTGCCAACCACATCAGCTATTGCAAAGCAGAATAGATCATCATCTATCATGAAGTAATCGTATAAATCACCACCAATATCACTGGCAGGCTCGAGAATCCCAAATACCCGCAGTTCATCTCTATTGCACGGTTTCTCTGTATTTGAAGGGATTAGGTTCTTTTGAATCTCTGCTGCAAAGCGTACTTCTGCCATTATCCGGTTCTTTTCGTGATTGGAGACTCCCAGATTGTGTATATATTCTTTCAATGAAGCCTGCATGGTGGCGAAAGCCTGTGTGAGACGCTCTATCTCGTAGGTCTTGCTTAGGGTTGGAAGTTGCGTATCGAAATCACCCAAACCTATTCTCTGTGCTATATCGGAGAAGTGTCGCAAAGGTTTAGCAACGCTTTGAGTTCGAGTGTAGACAATTATTGAGATGGACAGGAATACCAAAATGGAGATGAATATTTGGATTACAAGGATTAGATTCAAGTCGCGCATCACATCCGAGTTTGCTATCACAACCCCCAAAGACCATTTATTCGTCAGCAGCGGTGTATAATAAATCCAACTGTCCTTAAACATCGATTTACCCCGGATACGAACAAAACCATAACCGCCTCCGATCATTGCGCGTCCCAATTCCCGCAGAGCTTCATCATTGGTCTGTTCTGCCAAACTAAAGATACTTTCATCCATTACTAATGAATCTGCCGGGTGAGTGATCATTGTGCCGGTGTTAGAAATCAGAAATGCATAACCACTTTTCTTGAGTTTAAGTGGTGAAACCATACTTTGTAGAAATCCTAATTCCGTATCAAAGTGAATTACTCCGAGCATTACGCCTTCTTTGAAAACCGGCTTGCAAAAAGAGATCACATACTTGTTTGAACCTTCAGCATCATACCATGGCTCTGTCCAGAAGCTTTTCTTTCTCTGGTAGGGAATCTGAAACCAATCCATATACTGATAATCGGTGTTAGTAGCATATAGCACAACAGTTTGGTTATTAATATGGGTTATGGTGCGGGAATCTGGAATGTTAGTTTGAGACGGATCAAAAGCGATACCAATTGACACTAGCTCCGGGTGTTCGTAAACAAGATCATGAAAATAATGATCCAGAGCGGAACCATCCAGCTCATCCATAGAGTATAATTCCATTACGTTTGTAGCAATTGCTTCCACTTTCTCCAGCTTGCCATCAATCTTAGAAATTGTGCCATTTGCTAGATGGCTGGTGGATTCACGAGCATTGTCCAACATTACATTGGAAAAGAGAAAGAGGGTCACGGTAATAGATATACTGAAGATTATCATCAAATTGAGAAAGATGAACGAGATTATCTGATATGCTATGGTGCGATCTTCAGTCTTACTTGGCATTAGGATAAAATTCCCTATAGAATTGTTTTGATACAGGCAGCCCTTGTGATTCCAGCAGACTCTTGGTTATTTCAAAATCTTCTTCAGTAAGAATCCCCATTTTGTTTGGTTTTGCAAGTATCACTTCCCGAATTTCCTTCAGCATCCATTCTTGGTGGGGGCGGTTAGCTCTGATATGATGCCTTTTCATGATATCCAGCACCATATCGATAGTTTCTTCCTGATGGTTAATTGCATAAAGCCAGCCATCCATTGTTGCTTCGGCAAAGTTCTTGCATTGGGTTGGGAACTTATCATAGAATTCTCGTGTGGTATATAACCCATCCTCGATTATATTCAGCCCCATATCGCTAAAGGGGATCAGGAACAATTCTTCGGGATTAATTCCGGCTTGGATAATCTGATGATACTCATTATAGCGCATCACATTCATAACATCGATGATATCGTTAAGGAACATGTTTATAGTCAGATCCACATTAACAACATTCATGTTCAATTTGTTCTGCTGCATAAAGATAAGAGAGAGCTCCCGGAAATCAGTTCGCCATAATCCGATGCTTTTCTTGTCCAAATCGCGGATAGAATTGATTCCGCGGGCTTTTTTCCCTACCAACATTAGCGAGGATTTCTGAGATATTTGAGCCAGATTTACCAAGTTGTTTTTCTCCGCATCTCGGGTGAGGGCAGTTAGCAAAAACAGTTGCGTAACATCAGTGCTCCCCTGTTCCAGAGATTCATAAGCAGGTATTTCAGCTCCCCCGGATTGGATTTCCACATCTAAGCCATAATCTCTATAAAATCCTTTTTTAGCAGCCATGTAAACGCCGGCAAACTGAGCTTGATGATACCATTGAGGACGGTATCTGATAGTGAAGGAAGCCGAGGATTGTGGGGTGGATGAATTATTAATTGTAGAGTTATTAGCTTTGCTTTTTGTTTCGTTTTTACATGATGAAATAAGGATGATTACCAAGAAAAGGATGAAAATCAACGCTAATGTCCTGTGTTTATAAACAGGCATGGTAAACCTGAAAACGTACTTATGCATTACATCATCCAAACAAATTATTCAATCTACGGGCTATCTAAACTCAATCACTAAGCTTTTGCAACATGTTGATAATCACCTAAGCTGGCAATAAAAAAAACACACAAATCTCATCAAATTGTTGATAGATGTCAACAACTCCAGATTCTGTATCTGCTAACTCACTAAACATGGGTAATATAAGCCAAGAGCAATAAAACATTTCATCGCTGATATATTTTCGAGCTACCGGCTATACGGTTAAGCATCTCTTGCTTTCCGCCACATATTAGGTATAGGGTTGCCCATGATCTCACCATGACTTATCATGGCGATCTCATGGTCAGATCATGGTCGGTTCTGTAACGGTCAGCAACAAGCAACAATGTTAGAAGCGGGGTTTATGGAATCACACAGGGTTATCGTCTAAACTGTGAAGCTGCTTTCACAAAAGCACGGAAAATGGGATGCGGTCTGTTTGGACGGCTCTTGAACTCGGGATGGAACTGAACACCTATAAAGAACCGAAGTGTGGGAATTTCTATCACTTCAACCAACAAGCCATCTAAAGACAATCCGCTTAGCTTCATGCCTGCGGATTCCAACTGACTGCGGTAGGCATTGTTAAACTCATATCGATGGCGGTGTCGTTCTGTGATGCTTTCGCTATTGTAGGCTTGATATGCGAGGCTATTCTTCACCAGATTGCAGGTATAGGCACCCAAGCGCATGGAACCACCCACTTTATCTATATACAATTGATCTTCCATTAAGTGGATAACTGGATGATTGCTTCTTTCGTCAAACTCGCTGCTATTGGCATTTTGTAGCTTACAAATGTTTCTGGCACATTCGATAACCGCAACTTGCATTCCCAGGCAAATGCCGAAGAAAGGGATATTGTTGACGCGGGCATAATTGGCTATGCAAATCTTACCTTCAATGCCACGAATCCCAAATCCACCGGGAATAAGGATACCGTCAATCCCGCTAAGCTCTTTATCCAGATCACCCTCGGCGAAGCTACGTTCTGAATCCACCCACTTAATCTTGATCTTCTTTTGCAGTGATGCAGCTGCATGAACCAAGGCTTCTTCCACACTTTTGTAGGCATCCTGATGCTTAACATATTTTCCGCATACAGCAATGGTTACGGTGCCTTCAGCAACAGATCTGTTATGCAAAAAAGTCTTCCAGGCTTCCAGATTCATGTCTCTAAATTCCAAACCAAAATGCTTGCATATGATTCCGGGTAAACCTGCATTCTGGAAATTCAGCGGTATTTCGTAAACGCATTTTACATCTATAGCATTTATCACGTGGCTGCGCTGAACATTGGTAAACAGTGCGATTTTATTATATATATCCTCGTCAAACTGTTTTTCAGAACGGCACAACAGAACATCCGGCTGAATACCTATCTCACGCAGTTTATAGGCACTATGCTGTGAAGGTTTGGTTTTAAGCTCTCCTGCTGCCTTGATGTAAGGGACATAGGTAAGCAGGATATACAGAGTGTTCTCATAGCCCAGATCAAGTCGAAGCTGACGCACTGCCTCAATAAAAGGCAAGCTCTCAATATCACCGACAGTACCGCCGATTTCAGTGATTACAATGTCGTATTTTTCCGACAAACGCTGAATACGGCTTTTAATCTCATTAGTAACGTGGGGGATAACCTGTACAGTTTTACCAAGATAAACGCCTTTGCGCTCGTTCTGGATAACGCTTTCGTATATCTGCCCGGCAGAACAACTGGAGTTATGGCTTAATGCCTCATCCACAAAGCGTTCATAATGCCCCAAATCAAGATCGGTTTCTGCGCCGTCGTCCGTAACAAACACCTCGC
>CAYSGM010000011.1:0-27642 GCA_964430595.1 uncultured Candidatus Cloacimonas sp. | reverse complement strand
GTGCCGGGATCAACATTTAGGTAAGGATCGAATTTCTGCAACACTACCTTATAGCCCATGGATTTAAGCAACAGACCGATAGATGCGGTGGCAATCCCCTTCCCTAAGGAGGAGATTACGCCACCCATCACAAAGATGTATTTAGCCACAATAAGCTCCTTACAGCATTGGTTTCAGTTCGGCGAAAGATTCCTTAATCGCTTGCACTGTATATGCTAAATCCTCATCCGTGTGGCGGTAACAAATATAGCCATGATGATAAGGTTGCAGGAATACCTTGCGGCGGATAAGCTGAGTGTAGAATTCATTGCGCAGTTTTTTATACAAGCCTGTTTCGTCTTTGTCAAAAGTAATGAAAGGCATCCAGGGAGCACCGCTGAATCCGGCGGGAACACCAGATTCATCCACAACCTTCTGCACTTCTGCAGCGAACTTATGTCCTTTGGCTGCTATAACATCCAGCACATTATCCTTTTGCAGGATTTCGATAGTCTTCAATGCTGCCACGATGCTATCAGTATTAGGGAAGAAGGTGGAGGATAGGAACACCTTATCTGCCATCACCTTCATGTATTCTTCCTTGCCGACAAGTGCTGCAATGGCATAGCCATTTGCCATGGCTTTACCAACGGTGGTAAGATCTGGAGTAACGCCAAAATGCTTTTGTGCACCACCGATGCTGCATCTAAAACCGCTGCGGATCTCGTCAAAGATTAGCACTGCACCGTATTTATCGGCAAGTGAACGTACCCCTTCCAGATAGCCTGGCTTGGGCATTTGCACTTCTGCTGCCAGCGGGTGCCCAACAGGCGTAACAATTATGCCTGCCATGTCATCCTTATTGGCTTTAAGGATGTCTTCCAGTTCGTTCAGGTCGTTGTAATGGAATTCTATGATATCTTCGTAAAGCTTCTTGGGGATGCCACCCTTTACTTCCACACACCAGTCGTGCCAGCCGTGGTAACCGCAGCGGGCGATCTTGGTCTTTCCTGTATAAGCTCTGGCTACCCTGATAGCTATAGTAGTGGCATCGCTGCCCGTCTTTACAATGGCTGCCATCTCGCAACTGGGGATAACTTCTCGTAGCTTATACACCAGCTCGTTTTGCTTTTCCTGTGTGAGCGAGAAACAGAAGCCCTTGGTTCTGATTTGCTCTATCACGGCATTATCCACTTCCTCTTCGCGATAGCCGAGGATAATGGGTCCATAAGCACATAGGTAATCTATGTATTCGTTGCCATCTACATCGGTAATTCTACCACCTTTGCCATTATCGAAGAATATGGGATACTCACCCTGAACAAAGTTATAGGGTCTGCGGATGCCAGCTACACCGCCGGGGACAAGGGTTTGTGCCTCTGCAAACAGAGCCATGCTTCTGTCTAACTTAAGTTTGTCTGCCATGATATATCTCCTCACCTTAACGTTGCCACAAGCTGGCAATGCCCATTCCGCCACCGATGCAAAGGGAAGCAAGCCCTTTCTTCAGGTTACGGCGTTTCATTTCATGCAGCAGGCTAACGATGATACGTGCACCGCTTGCACCGATGGGATGTCCCAAGGCAATAGCTCCACCGTTTACATTAACGATATCAGGATTCAGCTTGCCAAGTCCTTCCAGTTCTATACCTTTCATCACGGCAAGGGATTGCGCTGCGAAGGCTTCGTTTAATTCTGCTAGCTCAATATCGCCAAGGTTCCAGCCGGATTTCTGCAAAACTTTCTTAATGGCTGGCACAGGACCATAGCCCATGATAGCCGGATCAACACCGGCAGATGCGCTCTGCACGAAGGTTGCAAGGGGAGTTAAGCCCAGTTCTTTGGCTTTGTCGGCACTCATCACAAGTAGTATCGCAGCACCGTCATTTATTCCGCTGCTATTTGCCGCGGTTACGCTGCCATCGCTTTTAAAGGCAGGGCGCAGCTTGGCAAGGCTTTCTGCAGTAACGCCTGCACGGGGCATTTCGTCTTTATCAATCACCAGCGCATCACCTTTTTTCTGAGGGATTAGGTAAGGGGCGATCTCATCTTTGAACACACCGCTGTTCTGCGCTGCTTCGGTTTTGTTCTGGCTGTTAGCGGCGAAAGCATCCTGTTCTGCACGGCTGATACTATGCTTTTCTGCCAGGTTTTCGGCAGTTACGCCCATGTGGTAATCGTTAAATATATCACTAAGCCCATCGCGGATCATCAAGTCCACCGCTGGTTTATCTCCCATTCTGGCACCCCAACGTACATCTGGCAAAATGTAGGGTATCTGGCTCATGTTTTCTGTTCCGCCGGCTACCACGATTTCAGCTTCCCCACAGGAAACCATCATCGCAGCCAACGACACGGCTTTCATGCCCGAGCCACAAACCTTGTTTACCGTGTAGGCAGGCACGGTATCCGGTATCCCGCTGTGAATGGACACCTGACGGGCAATGTTCTGCCCGAAGCCTGCTCCGCAAACGTTTCCGAGAATAACTTCATCCACCATCTCCGGTTTAACACCGCTTTCCGCAAGTACAGCCTTAAGGGTATTAACCCCTAATTTCACCGCAGAAACATCTTTGAAAGCTCCACCAAAGTTACCGATGGGACTGCGCTTTGCGCAAACAACCACGGCTTGTCTCATTGTTACTTCTCCTCAGGAATAGCAAGCACTATGTCTGCTACATCCTTAGTCATTTATATTTCTATAGCTCCACAAAAATGATAGGACGGCTTTTTAGTCAACCAGAATCTCAAATGTAGGAGTAAACACTGCTACGATCAATGAACACGTGCAGTTTACTTGATAAAGATATTATCTATAAGTATTATTAAAGTGTCGAGATCACCTGAGTAGTATGCATACAGAACACTAAGAATTACACACCATGAAAAAAAGATTGTCCATACTCCGTCTGAAGTACCTGTCCACAATGATAGTCCGCCCCAAATCCGTTTCGGCATATCACGCTTTAATACGCATATCGGTCTGGCGCGCCAGGTGCGTACATATTTGCCTTCCATTTCCTGTTGCACCAGGCAATACTCGAACCACTTTGCATAGCTATGATCCCGCCAGTGCTCTATGCTTATGTAAGGAAAGGGCAGTCCGTTGCTTATCCCTGTGCCGTCGCTGCCAATCTTTTTTCGAAGTTTACTGGGTAGCGTTGCGGAATTGCGACAGGGGAAGAGGGTTACTCTGGCGCATATGATTGCCCTATCGTCGCCCTTTGCGTAATGTTCTGCAGTTTTGCGGTACAGCCCGAAATATATACCACTGCCGGCATAATCCCCCGAACCAACGTACCATCTGCCTGCCTGGGCTATGTTTGTCGCGATGCCTTTGAAAGACGTCCCATGATACATTGTGTAGGTGGGGAAGACGATATCCACGCCGGTCATGAGGATTCCTTCCAGCAGTGCACCGCCATTCCTGTGAAACACTTTATACAACCTGAGAGGAAAGTACCTGCACCAGCGCAATATGTTCCTACTTTTTCTGGGTGGGTCTCCATAGCTAAGCCGCGGGTGAAGAAGTTCCCAGATACTGTCGCAAAATACCACCGACCAATAGAGGATTATATTGAAATACAAAGCATTTATCAGCCTTATGGGGACTAGCGCCAAATGCACGGTCAGCCACCACAGCGGTGCAATCCCGCTTCTGTATAACAGGTAAAACATAAAGCTGTGCCTTCCCTTATGCGGATCCGTCCACAGGTCTCGCAGGGGATTGTATATCACCCACTGCAGCCAGTTTAAAAACAGAAAGGGATAGCGTATCGCCCACACCACATCTCGCAGCACAAACACCAGCAGCAGCAAGCAGATAATCCCTGTTGCAAACCACAATAACCAGGTGCCTCCCCAAACAAGTAGCGGCGATATATCCATCTTTATCCCAATCTATTTATTCTTACTCCACGAAAGCCAACCGTGCCATCTTGTCAAAAGAAATCCACCCGATGAAACCATATAGTGATTTATTGATGATATTTATGGAAGTGTTGTTCGCTGCCTTACAAGTAGATGGGTGTTATTCTTAAATATCCACCACCTCATCGAACAATATTTACCTTGCCTAAAACATCACTTTAATTTATGCTGCAAATCAAGTAAAAAAGACTCATTGAAAGGAGATATAATGCTTCGCTACATCACAGTAACAAGAGTGTTGCTGACAACGGCACTGTTTATCATGTTTCTGCCCCTATGGTCAGCATATTTAACTTTTATGCCCACCACTGTTACTCAGCCGGATGGTAGCAAATTGGAGTGTTTCGCCTCCGGAGATGAATATCACAACTGGCTTCATGACAAAGATGGCTATACCATCATCCAGTCGCAAACCACAGGATTTTACACCTATGCCGTGCGCAGCGGCTCGCAGATAGTGGCGGGAGATTTGATAGCCGGCAGAGGAAATCCTGCCATGCGTGGGCTTTCTCCCAATATCAACATCAGCAAAGCAGCGTATAAAGAGCTACGCGAATCCCGATTCCAGTTTCCCGATACCCGCGATGCCCCTACTACCGGAACAATCAATAATCTGGTTGTATATGTCCGTTTCAGCGGAGAAGCCGAATTCGGCCAGACAATCGCCACATATGATGGTTGGTTTAATAGCAGTGTTAGCTCGCAAAAGAACTACTTTCTGGAAGCCAGCTATAACCAACTTACGGTTAATACCACCTTCTATCCCGCTGCTTCCGGCGGAAATGTGGTTTCCTGGCAGGATAGCCACACCCGCGGGTATTTCCAGCCCTACAATGCTTCCACCAATACGATTGGCTACCGTAATGATACCGAGCTTCAGGACAGGGAATTCACCCTGCTTGCCGCAGCCATAGCTGGTGTAGCCGCTGCTGTTCCAGCGGATTTGGTAATTGATGCCGATTCCGATGGCAACGTGGATAACGTAGTATTCATTGTCAGCGGAGCTTCCGGCGGATGGAGCGACCTCTTGTGGCCTCATCGCTGGTCTATCTACGACAGAACCGTTTCCCTGCGCGGTAAACGCGTGTACGACTTTAACTTCCAGTTGCGGGATTTCCTAAACACCAACAATGTAGGCGTTATCTGCCATGAGTTTTTCCACACGCTTGGCGCCCCGGATCTATACCATTACAACGAAAGCGTTTTCACCCCGGTGGGAAGCTGGGATTTGATGGAAAACAACACCAATCCGCCCCAACACATGGGTGCCTATATGAAATGGAAATATGGCGACTGGATTGCCTCCATACCCACCATCACCACCAGCGGTAGCTTCACTTTGAACCCCCTAACGTCCTCCACCGGCAATTGCTACAGGATAAACTCTCCCTATTCCGCCTCAGAGTATTTCGTGGTGGAATACCGCCGCAAAACCGGTACCTACGAGAACTCCCTGCCCGGCTCCGGTTTGCTGGTTTACCGCATCAATACCGGTGTTGGCGATGGCAATGCCGAAGGACCCCCGGATGAAGTGTATATCTACCGACCCGGTGGCACTACTTCAGCGGATGGAACCATCAGCACCGCGCATTTCAGCTCTACAGTAGGCAGAACCGCCATAAACGCCACCACTAACCCCGCTCCCTTCCTCACCAGCGGTGCGGCAGGCGGTTTATCCCTGTTTAACATCGGCGCAGCCGGAACCACAATCAGTTTTAGCAACGGCGTTTCCACACCCGCAACCATCACCTGGACGCCCTCCTCGATCTCAAAAACTCTCTCCTTATACGGTACCACTTCCCAGACTCTTACCATCGGCAATACCGGCAACCTAAGCTTGAATTACACCGCCGCTTTACCCGCAACCGCCACCACCGTCCTGAATGAAGGTTTCGAAAACGGCGGACTTATCCCCTCCGGCTGGACACAGCAAAACGTATCCGGCACAGCCGTGGCATGGACTTTTGCCACCGGAGGCAGCAGCGGAAATCCCGTCACAGCCCAGAGTGGAACTTATAATGCCAAGCTGTATAAAGCAAGCACAACAGCCACGGTTACCAGGCTTTACTCCCCTTCGCTTAATTTGAGCGGAGCAAGCTCTGCCAGCCTTACCTTCTGGCACACCCAGGCTCTGTGGTCACCCGATCAGGATGAGTTACGGGTTTATTACCGCACTTCATCCGGCGGTACATGGACGCTCTTAAGCGCCTACACCAACAACATCACCGCCTGGACAATGGAAACCATCGCCTTGCCCAATCTTACCGGAACCTACTATATTGGCTTTGAAGGTACCGCCAAATACGGCTATGGCGTTTGTGTGGACAACGTTATGGTGGTAAAACAAAGCACCACCACCACGCCCTGGCTAAGCCTTAATGGCGTGTCCTCAGTTAGCGGCAGTATCGCCGATGGCGGAGCAAACCAAAGCATTACGGTTGGCTTCAACACTGCGGGGCTTAGCGCCGGTACCTACAATTCCACCATCACCATCACCAGTAACAGCACCGCTAATCCATCCGTGAGCATCCCTGTAACGCTTATTGTAAACGCTCCCGCGCCTCAGGCGGTTGCTTTTGCCGAAGGCTTTGAAGCCGGCATTGGCGATTGGATTGCAGTTAACGGCAACCAGACCAATGCCTGGGCACGAGGCACCGCCGCAAGCCACACCGGAGCTTACGGTCTTTACATCAGTAATAATGGCGGCACTGGCAATGCCTATACCGTCACTTCGGCTGCCATATCCCATGTATTCCGCGATGTAAGCTTCCCTGCCGGCTCTGAAAGCTACAAACTCCGCTTTGCGTGGAAGGGACAGGGCGAAGCTGCGGATTACCTGCGCGTGTATTTAGCCGATACAAGCACTCTTCCTGCTGCCGGAACTGCGCTTTCCAGAGGTCCGCTTGGTTCATCATACAACCTTTCCTCTGCTTGGCAGGAAGTAACCCTGGATGTCCCCGCCGGTGTTAACGGCAGTTCCAAACGCCTGGTATTCAGCTGGGTAAATAACGCCAGCGCGGGAACTCAGGCACCTGCCGCCATAGACAATATCCGCATCGTGGCAGGCGACCAAAGCGATGCCGCGGTTATTATCAATGAAGAAGTGGACATCACCCCTCCGCCCACCACAGACCCCGAGGCTAATCCTATCGCCCCAAGCATCGCTATCAGCGGCTTAACGGGTGAAGTGGGTTACATCACCGTTACCACGGGCTATGCTTCCGTGGGTGCGCCTTATGCCGATGCAGGGCTGGATTTAGTATTCTCCGGGGTAGATTTCGCCGGTGCCACTATGAATATTATCCACAATCTTGGCTTCATTCCCTCGCAGCTTGCCTACAAGATAGGCGATGGCGAAAGCTGGATAGTGCTCTTCAATCCCGGCAGCTGGACGGATACCGATGTCAGCTTCACGGTTCCCGGCGGTGGTAAAGGCGCAAATGACGTATATATCGTCTTTAGCGATAGCGAAGAAGGAACTCTGCCCGTCACCCTATCCTCTTTCACAGCCGCCTTAAATGGAACCAACGGCGTGCGTCTGGTATGGGTAACCGCCACAGAGACCGGAGTGCTGGGATACTACATCTACCGCGCTATCAGCGACGATTTGGCAAGCGCTATAAAGGTTTCTCAGATGATTGGCGGAACCAATACCTCCACCCAGCAGTCCTATCTGTTCAACGATACAGAAGTGGAGGACGATAGCGGCTATTACTACTGGCTGGAAGGTCTGGATGTGGATGGCGGCTCGGAAGTGTTCGGCCCCATCGCGGTAAGCACGCTGAACACCCACGATACCCCTGCGCCTGTAATGCCTTTAGTAACGGAGCTTAGCGGAAACTACCCCAATCCCTTCAATCCCGCCACCACCATCAGCTATACGCTGGATAAAGCCGCCACGGTGAGCATCAGTATATACAACAACCGCGGTCAATGCGTAAAAACCCACACCGCGAAACACAGCGCTCCCGGTTTTTACAGCCTGCCCTTCGAGGCAAAGGATATGTCCGGACACGAACTCTCCAGCGGTATCTACTACTGCCGCATGACGATTGGCAACCAGACCTTTACCCGCAAAATGATGCTGATGAAATAGCCAGAATAAATGACCCCAAATAGTTAAAGCCCCTATTCTTTGAGGAATGGGGGCTTTTCCAATAAATCATACTTCAAGCCGAATCAGACTTCTAACCATTAACTTCTAACTAAATCACTCCTGCTTTGATTAGATCGTGCATGTGGAGCATACCAACGGGGGTGTTAGCGCTATCCACTACGGGGAGCATGGTGATGCTATAGGTTTCCATCATGTTAAGGGCATCCACGGCAAGCTCTTCGGGGTGCAGGTGCTTGGGAGTGGGGGTCATGCAATCCGCGGCGGAGAATCTAAGCAGAGTGTTTCCTTTGTGGGTAAGCTGACGGCGCAAGTCGCCATCGGTAATCATCCCGCAGAGGGTGCCGTCGGGTTCTGTAACTGCGGTGCAGCCCAGCTTTTTGGTGGTCATTTCCACTATCACGGCGGACATGGGGGCATGCTGTTCCACAATGGGAAGCTCATCACCGCTATGCATCAGGTCACTCACGGTTAGCAGCAGTTTCCTGCCGATGGTGCCGCCGGGATGGAGGAAGGCATAATCCTTTAGCTGAAAGCCTTTGTGGCGCAGCAGGGCAATGGACAGCGCATCTCCCACCGCCAAAGCAACGGTAGTGGAGGAGGTTGGCACCAAGCCTAGCGGTTCGTATTCGGGCGGGACACTGCAATCCAGCACCACGTCAGCGCTTTGGGCAAGCTGTGAAGTTAACGAGCCGGTGAGGGCAATGATGGGCACTTTATTGAACTTCAGAAAGGGAATAATGGAGATAAGCTCACTTGTGTTACCGCTATTGGACACGGCGATTACCACATCCTCAGCGCTAATCATACCCAGATCGCCATGAATACCTTCCGCGGCATGCAGAAAGATGGAAGTGGTACCCGTGGAAGCAAGCGTGGCGCTAATCTTGCGGGCAATGATGCCGGTCTTGCCGATGCCCGTAAGCACCACCTTGCCGGTGCAAGCGCATAGAAGCCGGAAGGCATGCTCAATCGCAATGGGGCTAAGCTGCTCCGCCACTTTAAGGATGGCGGAGGCTTCCAGCTTTAGTTCATTTATAACGGTTTCGGTAATGTTCATTTGTGGTCTGTTATGGTGGCGATGGCGGTATCCAGATCCATGGTGCCAAGATCGCCTTTGGTGTGCTGACGCAGGGTTACTTGTCCATTGGCAGCTTCGTTCTTGCCCACGATGCACATGAAGGGTATTTTCTTCATTTCGGCTTCGCGTATCTTATAGCCCATCTTCTCGCTGCGGGGGTCAATCTCACAGCGTAAGCCCTGCAATTGCATCTTTTCCATGATCTCGTTGGCATAATCTATCTGCGCATCCGTGATGGGAATCAGCATTATCTGGGTAGGGCTTAGCCACAGAGGCAGGTTTCCGCCGTGATACTCCAACAAGGTAGCGAAGAAACGCTCCACCGAGCCAAGCACGGCGCGGTGAATCATGTAAGGGCGGTGAGGGGCGTTATCCGCACCCACGTACTGCATATTGAAACGCTCGGGCAGGTTAAAATCGAACTGGATGGTGGTGCATTGCCAGGCACGTCCGATGGCATCCTTTATCTTGATATCAATCTTAGGACCGTAGAAAGCACCGCCGCCTTCATCCACACTGTATTCCAAGCCAAGCTTGGTGAGGGAGGCTGCCAGGCTTTCGGTGGCTTTATCCCAATCTTCTTTAACGCCCACAGAGCCTTCCGGTTGCGTGGAAAGATAAATCATGAATTCCTTGAAGCCAAAGTGCTTCAGCATATCCAGCGAGAATACAATCAGCTTCTCCACTTCGGAATCAAGCTGTTCGGGAGTGCATATGATGTGCGCATCGTCCTGAGTGAAGCCACGCACCCGCATCAGACCGTGCAGCACGCCGCTACGCTCGAAACGGTACACTGTGCCAAGCTCAGCCAAACGGATGGGAAGCTCGCGATAGCTGTGGTGATTGGCGTTATAGATGTGGATGTGGAACGGGCAGTTCATGGGTTTTATATAATACTTCTGGTCTTCTACGTCCATAGCGCTATACATGTTTTCCTTGTAAAAGCCAAGGTGACCGGAAGTCTCCCATAGGTTGCTGCGTCCCACATGCGGGGTGTAAACCAGCTTGTAGCCGCGGCGAAGGTGCTCTTCCTTCCAATAGCTTTCTATCAAATGGCGGATCATGGCGCCGTTGGGATGCCACAGCACTAAGCCGGGTCCTACTTCGTCATTGATGGAAAAGAGATCAAGGTCCTTGCCAAGCTTGCGGTGATCGCGTTTGGCGGCTTCCTCCAGAAAGGTCATGTATTCGCTCAGCTCTTTATTGGTGGGGAAACTGATGCCGTAGATGCGTTTAAGCATCTTGTTCTTTTCGTCGCCACGCCAGTATGCGCCGGAGGTTTTAAGCAGCTTTATCGCCTTTATTTTGGAGGTGTTATGCACATGGGGACCGCGGCATAAGTCCACAAAATCCCCCTGGCGGTAACTACTGATGATGTCGGTATCAGAGATAGCTTCCAAAAGCTCCAGTTTGTAGCTTTCGCCCATGTCGCCAAAAATCTTCATCGCATCGGCTTTGCTAAGCTCGCTGCGGGTGTAGGGGAGAGCCATTGTGCTAAGTTCCTGCATGCGCTTCTCTATCTGCAGCAGTTCGTCCTCCATGAAGGGAGCGGTGCGGTCAAAATCGTAATAGAAGCCTTGCTCGATAGCGGGGCCTATGGTAACCAGCACATCGGGGAAAAGCTGTTTTACCGCCTGCGCCATCAGATGAGCGGTGCTGTGCCAGTAAACTTCTTTGCCGGTTTCGCTTTTAAAGGTGTGCAGCACAAGGCTGGCATCGCGGTCTATAACGTGGTTCAGGTCTATAAGTTTACCGTCCAGTTCTGCGCATACGGAAGCATCGGCAAGGCGTGGACTGATGTCCTCTGCCACTTTAAGTGCGCTTACCGGCTGGTCGTATTCTCGGACACTACCGTCGGGTAGGGTTACTGATATATTCATATTATCTCCAAATCTTTAGAAGTTAAACGTTAGACGTTAAGGGTTAGAGCTGCGCTAAGTGCATAAAGCAGCGTCTAACGTCTAACATTTAACGTCTAACGCAAAAAACTGGCGCTAAGCTATTTGTCAAGTTTATCGTGCTTATTCATTATCCGTAGCGAGTGGAAGATTACCAGCAGGGTTACGCCCACATCGGCGATAATGGCTTCCCACAGCCCGCTTATTCCTGCCAATCCGGTGCTCATCACCAATATCTTTACGCCCAGGGCGATGCAGATGTTCTGCCATACGAGCCGGTGTATCTTGCGGGATAGGACAAATGCAGAAACAAGCTGCTCGGGACGGTCATTCAGCAGCACGACATCGGCGGATTCTATGGATGCCTGCGCGCCGATTTTTCCCATGGCTATGCCTACATCGGCGCGGGCAAGCACGGGAGCGTCGTTCAAACCGTCCCCGCAATAGGCAACTTTACCCTTGGTATGGGCGATTATTTCTTCCAGTTTCTCCAGTTTGTCCTCCGGTAGTAAGCCAGCGTAGAAGCTATCCAGTCCCAGTTCATTTGCTACCTGTTCTGCTTTATGGGGGCGGTCGCCGGAGAGCATACACAGATGTTTAATACCATAGCTTCTAATGTGTTGGAGGTTCTCTTTCATGCGGGGTTTCACTTCGTCTCCGAAGGTGACGCAGCCCAGGTAAATGTCGTTATTAACGGCATGCACCGCGCTTTGGCTGCCGGCATCAATAAAACTTATGAAGCCGAAGCTGCGCAGGAAGGCTTCGCTGCCGGCAATCAGGCGATCGCCTTTGTATTGCATCAGCACTCCCTTGCCGGGATATTCTGAATAGGCTTGCAGATCGGCGGGGTTAAACTTACCGCTTATGCTTGCTTTGATGGCTTTGGCAAAGGGGTGGGATGAGGTATATTCACAGAGGAATAGCACATTGCCAAGCTCTTCTTTTGAAACACCTTCTGCGTTTATGAAGCTGCTAACGGTAAGCTCGCCGGTAGTAAGAGTTCCGGTTTTGTCGAATACTAAAGTATGCACATTTCTGAGCACATCCAGATAGGTGCTTCCCTTAAAGATAATCCCACGTTTAGCCGACAAACCGATGCCGATATAGTAGCTTAAGGGGATGGAGATTACCAGCGCGCAAGGACATGAAACGATGAGGAACACCAGTGCGCGTTTGAACCACACCGCAGCGGGGTAACCAAGCAGGAATGGAATCATGAATACCAGTACCGCAGCTCCCACAACAGCAGGAGTATAATATCTTGCAAAACGGGTGATGAATTTCTCGGTAGTGGATTTGCGGGCAGAGGCGTTTTCTATCAAGCCCAAGATTCGGGAGATCATGCTTTCCGCTTCGTTACTGCTTACTTCTATCTCCAATAAAGCATTGCTGTTCATAAAGCCTGCATATACCAGTGAACCTGGAGCAACGGGGACAGGTTCTGCTTCGCCGGTTAAGGAGGAGGTATCAACGGTGGATTCGCCTTTAGTGATCTGCCCGTCCAGAGGGATGCGCTCTCCAGCATATACCAGGATGCTTGCACCTACTGTTACGTCGGCAAGCTTTACATCTTTAACGCCCTGCTTCGAGTTCAGATGGGCGGATTCCGGTTTTAAGGCTAACATGGCTTTCACCATGCCACGGCTGCGATTGATGGCTTTGCTTTCCAGATATTGCCCTGCTTCGAATAGTATCATCACCGCGGCTGCTTCGGTGAATTCACCTAAGTACAACGCACCAAATGTGGCAATGGTCATTAGAAAGTGCTCTGCAAAAAGCTGGCGGGAGAAGAGTTCGTTAATAGCGGTTTGGATAATTCTGTGACTGGCAATACCATAAGCAACAAGCCCCAAAACCACTGCAGGCGCACCTCCTAGAAACATAGAAACCACTAGAAGCATTACAGACAATACTATAAACCATGGCTTCTTGTCTGCACTTTCCTCTTCATTTCCTTTAAGGCTTAGCATCACACCCGGCTCTATCTTGCAGGCAATGGCATTCAGACGGTCAAGTGGCATTTCCACTTTTTCGTTATACTGCACCACCAGGCGTTTATTCAGAAAATCCAGATGTACACTGCTCACATCCGGCAGTTTGCCAATTTCGGTTTCTATCTTTGTACTGCAATTGGCACAATCCAGATTCTTAACATCGTATTCTTCAATTATCATTATTGCTCCTGAAGGTGTGTATGCGCAAGCGCAAAGATGGATTCCACATGGAGGTCGTCCAGAGAGTAATACACTGTGGTGCCCTCTTTACGAAGCTTAACTAACCTATGTAGCCTTAGCAGCTTAAGCTGATGCGACACTGCTGATTGCTGCATACCTACCAGAGAGGTTAAATCTGCCACACAAAACTCGTGACGGGAGAGGTAATATAATATCTTGAGGCGGGTGCCATCTCCAAAAACTTTGAAGAACTCCGCCATGTGGCTGATGGTTGTTTCGGCAGGTACCTCCGCCTGAATTCGTTGCATCTCTTCCTGCGGGATATTCTTGCATAAGCATACTTTATCTTCCATTTCATCTCCAGTATATGAATATGTGTTCATATATAGAGGAGTGCTTCAAAATGTCAAGAATATTCTTGCTTATTCCATGCTTGCATTGCAGTATCATTACAGGTTTATTGCGGATGAAATCTGCAATGATACTGTAATGATACTGCAATTAAAGCAAGTGGGGCAGATGCACAGTGATACTTACAAAAGCCGGAAGTGCTATTCCTGATTGTACCAGTTCACGTTTCTGATGATATACATTGCTAGGGACAGCAACACAAAGAGGCTGATGCTGCCTATCAGCAAGGCACTATCCTGAAGCCTTAATAGCACGTAGAGGAAGATGTAGAGGAAGCTGAGTAAAAATCCCACCTGAAGAGCAAACCTACGAGTTCTTAGAATGCTGTAACAATATAGGCTTATCTGAAGGATAACGCCCAGTGCGGCAATCAGGTAAGCCCAGGCAAAGGCAAGATGCTCCGAGATGGAGAGCAGCAGCAGGTAAAACACCAGCAAGCCACAGCCAACCATAAGGTATTGAATGGGGTGGATGCGTTGTTTGGTCATAATCTCTGCAAAGAAGAAGGTCATAAAGGTTAGCAGCAGGAAAAGCACCGAGTACTTCAAAGCCCTGGTGGTTTGCTGGTAAGAATCCACCATGATCAGGAAGTTTACTCCCAGATTGGATAGTTGCAGCATAGGTTCATCGCTTGTCCAGGTCTTTTTTACCCCGCTGTTCAGGTTACTGGTGTGCCAGGTTGCCTGGAAGCCTTTATCATCTACTTCGCGGCTTTCAGGTAACAGGTCTCCGATGAAGCTGGGTGATTGCCAGTCGCCTTCCAGATGCACGCTTTCTTTAAGCGCGGAGCTGGCAAAATTGATCTGCTGTGTTCCTGTCATGTTCACATGGATGCTTAAGCCTATGCTCTCGGTGCGGCAATCTACCGGCACTTTGGCTTCCAGCTTGAAATCCGTGCTTTTCATTTCCTGAGAATCGCCTTTATAGCCGGAGAAGGTTTGGTTTAGTTTGATAGTTTCCGGCATGCTTGAAACCGATAGAACATTGGAAGAACGGTTAAAAACGATTGCCTTTCCATTCAGCTTGCCCGATATCTCTTTCATACCGCGCTGGTCATCCAGATCAAAGGAAACTAGGGCATCGTTCCAACGCAGGGGGAGTTCCATCAGTGCCGGGTTATCCAGCACATAAGTAGGAAAAACGGCTTTCAGGTCTAAATCTGCCTGATAGCCGGTAACTTTAAAGATACCCCTCTTGTGCGTTACGGTATGTATATTTCCTGTTACTTCCAGGCTATCCGGGGCGATATAGATGTACTTGGTTACTTCAATGTTTTCTGGCTTGTTTTCTTCCGTAGTGCTCTTCACTATCACGGTATAGGGGACGCTGATAAAGGGACCGCTCACAATCTGCGAGCCACCCCACTTACCTGCAATTTCGTTAATAACGCTTTCTTTGCGCTGAAACCGTTCGCGAATGATAGAGCTTATCCAGGCAACGGGAATCATTAGTAAAAGAATAAGTAGGAGGATAAGGGCGAGCTTCCATAATTGTAGATTGCTTTTTGTACTGGTAGGTTTTACGGGTATTTCGATATTCATAATCAGTCTCCCTAATACTATTGTTACAAGAACAAAGTTTATGGATCAAACGTCTTACATGCATGGAAAGTGTCAAGCGAAAGTAGTGGGCAATCTAATATCCCACTAAAATAGTTCTTGACAATTTCACCATGTGCATTAACTTGGTTAGTGAATGCTTACTAACATACTGGAGTGAATATGGAATTTACAGTTAGACAAAGGGATATAATAAACGCGGCGATTCTGATAATCGCTCAGCAGGGTTATAGTAAGCTGACAACGAAGAAATTGGCAGCACAGTTGGGATTCACCGAGGCTGCTTTATATAGGCACATACCATCGAAGCAAGAACTGGTAAAAATGGTGCTTTGCCATTTTGAAAATCTATCTTGCGAGGTTTTGCGAACTATAAAAGACAATCAGCTTAGTCCCATGGAGAGCATACGCCGTTTTGTGATGAACAGGTACGAGCTCTTTAGCGCAAATCCGGATTTGGCAAAGGTGATGTTTTCGGAAGAACTGTTCAAGAATGATCTCAGCTTCGTGGAGCATTATAAAAGCATTATGCACATTCACAGAGACGAGATGATAAACTACATCGCTAAAGCCCAGCAGGATGGGAAGATCAGTATTGATTTTAAACCCCAACACATATTTCAGATAGTGGTTGGATCGATGCGTCTGATAGTATCGCAATGGAATATGAGCGGTGGAGCATTCAACTTGATAGAAGAAGGTTCAAGCTTATTAGAAACAATAATAAAAATGATAGAGGTAAAACAATGAGAAGACAAATCATCAAGATCGATGAAGCTAAGTGCAACGGTTGTGGTGCATGCATACCCGGATGCCCTGAAGGTGCACTCCAGGTGATTGATGGCAAAGCACGCTTGGTTAGCGACTTGTTTTGTGATGGCTTAGGAGCTTGTTTGGGAACCTGCCCTGAAGGGGCAATTGAAGTTGAAGAGCGTGAAGCAGAACCATACAGCGAAGCTATCGTGATGGAGAACATTATGGCAGCGGGGGAGAATACTATTAAAGCTCATTTGCATCACTTGAAATCGCATGGAGAAACTAAATATCACAGCCAAGCACTGGAAATCCTGAAAAACAATGGCTTTGACATTGAGTGCTTGAATAAGGAAGAGACGATGGCTTGTGGTTGCTCTGGTACCCATGCACGCAAAATAGATAAGCAGGAGACCCCTGAAAATACCCCGGCGGGAGTGCTAAACAGCGAGCTTAGGCAGTGGCCTGTGCAGCTTACCTTGCTTAATCCAGCCGCGGAATACTTCGAGAATGCAGACCTGCTAATCTCAGCCGATTGTGTTCCATACGCATATGGTGATTTCCACCGACGCTTTCTTAAGGGAAAGATTGTGATAACCTTTTGCCCAAAGCTGGATAAGGACATAGAGAGTTATATAGACAAGCTTGCTCAAATCTTTACTCTGCATTCCATTAAGAGTGTTACGATAGTCCGTATGGAAGTGCCCTGCTGCGGGGGGACGGAAGTAATTATAAAACGTGCCTTGGAACAAGCAGGTAAGCTTCACTTTGTAAAAGTATATGTAGTTTCCGTGGATGGAAACGTTAACTAGAGGAGAAGTAATGCAAAGCCGTTATTGGAAAGATATCGAACCGGTTGTAAACGCCAATGGAATTCACGCCGTAAAGATATACAGTGAAATTGAAGGTGAGATTGTGCATCTTGCCTTAGCTCCGGGTGCACACCTGAAAGCCCATTCAACCCCGGTGAATGTAGTGTTCTATGTGTTGGAAGGCACTGCCACCATAACGATTGGGGATGAGAAACTAAGCTTCCCTAAGGATAGCACCATTGATAGCCCCAAAGTTATCCCTCATGCCGTTACTAACGAAGGCGAAGGCAATCTGCGTCTGTTAGTTATTAAAATGCCAAAACCATAATAAATAAAGGAGAAAAACATGAGTATGTTTTGTTACCAATGTCAGGAAACTTCCCGTAACATAGGTTGCACCATGCGTGGTGTGTGTGGAAAATCAGAGAGTCTTGCCAATCTCTTTGATCTGCTAATATACGCTCTAAAAGGGCTGGGACATGTATCTGTAAAACTATTGGAAAAAGGTGTTTATTATCCTGAAGATGCTGTGTTTGCTATGGGTGGATTGTTCCGCACAATTACAAATGCCAACTGGGATGAAGAGCTTATTCGCACCGTTATCACCAAAACCCTCAACCTGCGTGACAGACGCAAGGAAGAGCTGTGCAAATTACTAGAAAACAAGTGCGAAACCTGCCCGGAAGCCGTAACTTTCCAGGTAAGTCCGGCAGAATATGATGAATTTGCCCTGAAGGTTGGGGTGTTACGGACTGCTAATGAAGATGTGCGCAGTCTTCGCGAAACAATTGTGTATGGTATAAAAGGAATCTCTGCTTATGGCGACCATGCGCACATGCTTGGATATCATGATGACGATGTGAACAAGTTCATTATGGAAGGTCTTGCCGCTACCCTTGATGACAACCTCGGCGCAGATAAGCTTATAGCCCTTGTGCTGAAAACCGGCGAAATGGCGGTGAAGGTGATGGCTTGCCTTGATAAAGCCAATACCGAGACTTATGGCAATCCTGAACCCACTAAAGTGAATCTGGGAGTGGGGAAGAATCCCGGTATAATTGTAAGTGGACACGATCTGAAAGATTTTCAGGAACTGCTGGAACAGACCGAGAATAGTGGAGTGGATATCTATACTCACAGCGAAATGCTGCCGGCGCATTATTATCCTGCCTTCAAGAAGTATAAACATTTTATCGGCAACTATGGCAGCTCATGGTGGCATCAACTGGAAGATTTTGAGAACTTTAATGGTGCGATTCTGATGACTACTAATTGTATTGTCCCCTTAAGAAAGGAAAACACCTATATCGATCGCTTTTTCACCACCGGAATGGCAGGCTATCCAGGTGCCAAACATATAGGCAAACGCATGGCAGGTGGTAAAAAGGACTTCTCCGAGCTTATCGCAGTTGCCAAGAAATGCCAGCCTCCCAAAGAAATCGAAACAGGGCATATCACAGGTGGCTTTGCCCATGCAACGGTGCTTAGCCTTGCGGATAAGATTATTGCTGCGGTAAAAAGCGGTGCAATTAAGCGGTTCGTGGTTATGGCAGGTTGCGATGGACGCATGCCCAGCCGTAAATACTTCACGGAAGTGGCAGAGAAGCTGCCGAAGGATACAGTGATTCTTACTGCCGGCTGCGCTAAATACCGCTATATTAAGCTGGACTTAGGCGATATTGGCGGGATCCCGCGGGTGCTTGATGCAGGGCAATGCAACGACTCATATTCACTGGCTGTAATTGCTTTGAAGCTGAAAGAAGCTTTTGGTTTGGATGATGTGAATAAGCTTCCGCTTTCCTTCGATCTTGCCTGGTACGAGCAGAAAGCCGTGGCTGTACTTCTGGCTCTGCTATCCCTGGGATTCAAAAACATTCAGGTAGGCCCTACTCTGCCAGGATTCCTGTCTCCCAACGTGGCAAAGGTGATAATTGATACCTTTGGCCTCAAACAAACAACAGATGCAGATAGTGACATTGCAGCAATGATGTCATAAAGCATATAAATCCATCACTTGCTCCCCGTTTAACACATGGGGAGCTTTTTTTAATCTTGGCTGTGATGGGCTTTTTACTCATCCTGTAACACTATAACATGATTCTATATGTATGGTTACATAATTCTTTCTTGCTCCAATTGCTTTAGCATTACGCATGAATTACGCATCGCATCCGTAATTCATGCGTAATGCTAAAGCAATTGGAGCTTGCAACAAAGAAAATATGCCATAATGATTTGCCTATAATGAAGTTATGAAGCAGTTTCTGAATACTCCCCCGTATAGATGATCCTATAAGTTATCAATGGGAATACTTAACTGGAAACCTAAGATGCATTTCGGAACGCTTCTTGCTTCTATTCAAGAATAAACCGTAAATCCAAGGAGGAACTTGATGCCGAACAAGTTTTGGATACTTGCACTAATATTAATTGTCACACTTTTAAGTGGATGCGCAAAACGGAACACAGCATATCAACAAGATGATGATTGGTTGAGCTTGGACAAACAAATACCCGTGGTGGGAGATCCCTTGGATATTTGTTTTGATGATAACTATATATTTGTAGCTCAGGATCAGGGTGGTATATCATCCATCCGCAGAAATGACTATCACCATAAATGGTACACGTATATCAAAGCTCTGGACGGCTCTACATTTAATCTGATAAAAATCCGAGAGATTGATACAGTGAATCAATACAACCGTCTGTTTATGAATGAAATCGGCGATACTGATAGAATCTATAGCTTGGATACAAGTGAGCCTGATACTCTACACTACATCAGCCATGCAATTGGAAGTACTGTTGGTATTACAGATATGGATTTCAGCCCTGTAACTTCCTCTGGTTCTATGTTTACGATAGAGGGTGGCTACTGTCAGGCTGGTAAAATGATAGTAACTAATTACAATGATGATTTGGGGTTAGTTAACGATCCGGCTATAATCCCTCCTGGTTCGGCAAGCGGCTTTTGTTTAACCAGTAATTACATATTTATCGCATCTCAACAGAGAGGCTTAGCTATATACAATCGATCAAATCAACAATTAGTAAAAGAATTTGCTGTTCCCGGTTCGGCTTTAAAGGTTAGCATTGTAGGAAACCTCGCATTTGTAGCCAGCAGACAGGGCGGTTTGAATGTAGTAAATGTGGAGAATCCACTTAATCCTGTGCTACTTAGCAGCTATCCTACCTCAAACTTTACCACAACGGTTGATGTGTCCGGCAATAAAGCCGCAATCACAGCAGGAAGCGGTGGAGTCTATTTGTTCGATATCTCAAATCCTTCCCAACCGGTACTTTTACAGCGTTTAACTTCCTGCGGTTATGCTAATGATGCAAAGTTCATGGGAAACAAGTTACTTGTAGCTGCCAGAGATCAGGGAATCCTGATTTACAACATCAAATGAGAATTGCACCCTAAATCAATAACATATATGTGAAGAGTCTGTGCGTCAGACTCTTTGATCTAGATTCATAAAGGAAAAAACAATGAGAACAAAGTGTGTCGTAGTATTGATACTGATGTGTGTGATCAGTATGCTGGCTGCGGAGCAAGTGACTCCGCTTAAGGTTATTTATCAGGATAGTAAGCATATCAGGCTGAAGCTTACTACTCCATCCATAGACATCAAGGGCATTGATGGTAGTGAGTTTAAAAGTATTGATATGGAAGGTTCACAGCCAATGGCAGAGACTGGTTTTCCAGAACTGCCGATGTATTCTACGTTATTGGCAATTCCTGCTACAGGTGGTTTTACTATTTCTGTGCAAGAGGGGACTTACTACTCAAAAAGCAATGTATTACCCAAGCCTGTGTTTAGTACCGATGAAGAGGAATTGTTAAAGTCATATAATACAGAAGCATATACAAGTAGAAGTGAGTATCCATCCAGAACCTATGGGAATAGCGAAGCTCAATTACTTCGTGATTTCCGAGTAGTGCAATTATCGCTTTTCCCCGTGAAATACACTGCAGCTAATAAAGAGATAAGAGTTTGCAGAGAGATTACGGTAGAGATCACCATGAATGACCTCCCAGGCGAAAACGAGATTCCTGCATACAGCGGGTATTCTCCTGCATTCAGCAATATCTATGAATCCCTTATAAGTAATTTCTCTACATACAGAGATCCTACCATGGCTCCGGCAAACCCACGTATCCTCCTAATCCATGGGAATAGCACCGATGCCACCTTCTTGGCAAAGCTAAATGAATTTGTGAAATGGAAAAGACAGAAAGGCTTTGAAGTTAATGTAGCCGGTACCGCCCTAATCGGCAGCACATCTAATACCGGGATTAAAAACTATATTCAGAACCAATATAATAACCTCTCTACCCGCCCGGACTTTATAATTCTAATGGGCGATACAGATGGTAGCTTTCCTATTCCTGCATGGCAAGAAAGCATGTCATCTTATGGTGGCTCTGGAGATTACCCATATACACACCTTGCCGGTTCAGATTTGTTGGGAGATGTGTTCATCGGTAGAATCTCTGCAACTAATGTCAATGAACTGGATGTGATAATAAATAAGATCTACTCTGTGGAGAAGAATATAAACACAACGGGTGTAGGTGCAAACTGGCTTAATAGAATCCTTTTGGTTGGCGATCCCTCCCAAAGCGGGATATCCACTCAGTATGTAAACAAATTTATAAAAGAACTGGCTTTGGTGCACAATCCAAGCTATAGCTTTATTGAGAACTATAGCTCCGGGTTTCCCTCAACAATAAATTCCGGTATAACCCAAGGGGTGGGATTCTTTAATTATCGTGGATACATAGGGATGAGCAGTTGGGCTCCTTCTTCCAGTTTAACTAATGGCTTTAAGCTACCCCATGCCACAATTCTAACCTGCAACACGGGTAGTTATGCGAATAATACCTCAACAACAGAAGCTTTAATCAGGCTTGGTTCCTCAGCAGTCCCGGCTGGATCGGTTACGGCAATAGGCATGGCTACTAGTGGAACTCATACAATGTTTAACAACTGCCTCAATGCCGGCATTTACGAAGGGATATTTACCCATGGCATGAGGACGATGGGAGAAGCAGCTCTAAATGGTAAGCTGTATATAAAACAAATCTATGCAGCTACACATGATAATCAAGCGAATTACTTCTCTCACTGGTGCAATTTGATGGGCGATCCCACAGTGGAAGTTTTTACAGGGATCCCAAAGACTCTATCCATGATAGCAGCAGAATCTTTACCTATGGGGACAAACGTGTTAGATCTGCAAGTAATTGATGAACTAGGAATGCCTGTTGAAAATGTATGTGTAACAGCATATAGCAGTTCATTTGATGCAGTGATCGGTAAGAGCTTTACAAATAGTGAAGGTTATGCAACCCTCAATCTCTCAGGCGGGTTACAGAACCAAGTTATCCTTACTGCATCAGCCCATGAATGCAAGCCTGTTCAGCAAACTTTAAGCGTTAACAGCACAGGCTCTCTCGTTTACTTCAGCAAGCAGCTGATTGATAATGGCACAATAGGAAGCATAGGGAATGGAGACAGTTTCGCGAATGCAGGCGAAACAATTGCCTTGAACCTTGAATTGAAGAATACTACTGCAAACCCCATAAATGATATATCGGCAATCCTTAGCTGCGACGACCCATATATTAGTATCATATCCAATCAGATAAGTTTCAATAACATGAATGCCGGGCAGACAATGTTTGGTAATGCGCCGTTCCTGATTTCACCTGCGAACAACATTCCACCAGAGCACGATGTTAGATTCAATGTACAGCTTACGGATGGATTGAATGTAACCTACAGTATTGTGTTTCATATTGCAACATACAATGCCAGGTTGCTGGTAAACAACTATGTAGTTACTGCTGGATCAGACACCACACTAGATCCAGGGGAAACCGGATCTCTGCAAGTATGGATCAAGAACTCATCTATCTCTGCGGTATTTGATCTGAATGCAGAATTATCATCCCTCAATGACCTTATTGTGGTAACAGACTCAATGTCCTATATTGGTGCGATTAGTGGTAGTATGATAGGTGTTAGCATGGATGGCTTCGAATTAGATGCTAGGGTTCAGCTTATCCCAGGAATGCAGATGCCAATGCGTCTAAGGATTTATAACGATGCTGGGTTTGAGCAAAATGTAGATTTCAACATCTCAATAGGTCATGTTTATTCATATACTCCTTTAGGTCCTGATGCTTATGGGTACTTTATATATGATAATACTGATACTGCTTTTGCAGATTGCCCCACGTTTGAATGGATAGAGTTAACTCCAGCTTTAGGAGGCACCGGTACGTTGATAACCGGATTTAATGATGCAGGCGACACAAATGATGAAGGCGATCAAAACGGTGCAATTACTTTAAAAGTGCTTGACATCCCATTTCCATTCTCATTTTATGGAGAGACATATAACCAGCTTACCGTTTGTGTGAATGGCTTTATTGCCTTGGGAGTAACAGGCAACGGTGAGTTTAGAAATTACCACCTTCCCGGAGGTTATGGTCCCTCCCCGATGATTGCTGCCTTCTGGGATGATCTTGTTCTTATTGGAGATGCCGGTATATATCAATACTACGATTCTGCCTCGCATCGCTATATAATACAATACAACAAGATGCGTAACGGCTATAATCGAACCAGCCTAGAAACATTCCAGATCATATTCTATGATCCCATGTTTTATCCTACTTCCATGGGAGATGGGATGATAAAGATTCAATACAAGGACTTCAACAATGTTGATGTTGGTGGATCAGATTACACACCCCGTCATGGTAATTATGCTTCGATCGGAATAAAAGATCACACTAATACCAGAGGGCTGGAGTATTCTTACAATAACACTTACCCGCATGCAGCCGCTGCATTAGGTAATAACAAAGCATTGTTGATAACCACTATGCCGGTGCTACATCAAAGTGCTTATTTAACTATGCAAGAGCTGATAGTTAATGATGGGAATAATAACAATATAGCTGAACCAGGAGAAGCTCTTGAACTCGGGATTAAGCTTTCTAATGTTGGTATTAATGCTGCTCAACAAGTGCACCTCACAGTTTCTACAACAAGCAGTTATGCCTCATTCTCCATCGCTGAGAGTAATTATGAAGATATCCAGGGATCAGACAGCGGTATCAACAGAACTCCTTTGCTGCTGCAAGTAAGTCCAGAATGCCCCAACGATGTAACAATTCCAATTAGTTGCAACGTAACCATAGCCGGAAATAGCTGGCAATTCCTGTTAAGTATAGTAGTCCGCAAGCCATCCATAAATGTTGGCGGAATATATGTTAATGATAGTTCTGGTAATAACAATGGATTGGTAGAAGCAGGTGAAACTATAGAACTTATAGTTAACATGGCTAACAACACGAGTTTGGAAGCTAAGAATATTATCACTAATCTTAGCAGCGAATCAACTTCCGTAAATATCACCAATTCTACTATACATCTACCCGGAGTGCCAACTCAAAGTATTTGCCAGGCAGTGTATCACATAGAGGTTTCTCCAGATGTCCCAAGCGGCAGCAATATAAACTTTAACCTTGCTTTCTGGGGTGAGATGATTCCAATTCAGAATGAGCAGATTGTCATTGGAATTGGTGCTAGTGGGATGTATGAGAACTTCGAATCCGATAATGGCTCTTATATCGCAAGCCCTGCTACAAATGGCTGGGAATGGGGAACATCCGCTCAGGGAGCACATTCAGGAGCTAATGTTTGGGGAACCAGGCTTAATACCCAATATGCATCCAATGCCAATTATACCCTAACTACCCCAAGCATGTTAATAGGTCCGAATTTTGTGTTAGAATTCTGGCACAAGTATTCCACTGAAAGCACGTATGATGGCGGTCAGGTGAGAATATCTATAAACAACTCCAGCACTTGGACACTAATCAATCCTGTAGGTGGTTACCCATCGCTTCAGTATCGGCTTTAAATGGAGCCGGTTACGATGGAGACAGTGGTGGTTGGGTTCCAGCTAGCTTTAGCTTAGCCGCTTACGAAAATCAGAATGCCAGATTCCGGTTCATTTTTAAAAGTGATGGTGGTGAAGAAGGAGAGGGCTGGTTTATAGATGATGTAAGAACTTCCGGATTTGTAGAGAATGCAGGAAAGGTAAACGGAACTGTTACCAGCTCCAATGCTGGCTTAGACTTCACAAAGGTGCTTGTGCAAAACAGCCAGAAATGGGGTGGACACCCTGATGCGGAAGGTGCATATACTCTATATTTGCCGATGGGCACTCATCAACTAGAAGCATCCAGTCCGGGATATAATACGAATAGCTTTACAGGTATAGTCCTTACAACCACAACACCTTCAGCAATTCAGGATTTCTATCTAGGTTATTATAATCCTCCCACAAACCTAAGTTACACAACTAACACAACTAACACAGATACAATAACTCTTAGCTGGACTGCTCCTGATGAACCTGAGTACCAGATTGCAGGTTACAGTATTTATCGGAAGATAAACGCTAATAGATTCGAGCTTTGTGCAGTTGTTAACGAAACCACCTTTACTGATCCTCTAGGTATTCACGGTTCTTACACTTATTACGTTGTTTGCAACTATTTACAGGGTAATAGCCTAGCCACAAACCATGTGGAATATCAGTACTCAGTAGGTATTGAAGACGAAAACAATAGTAGTGCGGTTATCACCTGCCTAATGAACAACTACCCCAATCCCTTTAATCCGGAAACCACGTTTAGGTTTTCTATTAAAGAATCTTCTCCAACCCGCTTGAGTATTTATAACCTGAAGGGGCAACTTGTGAGAAGGCTTGTAGATCAGGATTTACCTGCCGGGACACATCAGATCGTATGGAATGGACGTGATACCGCAAATCGTAGTGTTGCCTCCGGAGTGTATCTATATCGTTTGGAAAGCAAGGACTACAGCCACACCAAACGTGCAATTCTAATGAAATAACTAACAAACCAAGCCCTATACAATAATAGCAGGCACCACGCCTGCTATTATTGTATCTAACACCTTAAGCCTAACCCCCGAAACCTACACAGGTTTCTCCTTTTCTTTGTCGCTCAATTCCAGCCATCTGTTCAGGAGTTGCTGATGCCGTTCATTCAATTCGATAAGCTCATTACTAATCTGGTGGTAATCATTGGGACTAAAGCTTGTTGTATCCTCACTAAGGCTTGTTTCCAATTCCATAAGACGAAGCTCTAGGGAATCAATTTCAGATTCAAGGCTGGCAAATTCACGCTGTTCATTAAAGTTCAAGCCTTTGCTTATGCGCTTGGGGCGCATTATTACGGGTGCAGCAGCTTCACTTATCTCTTCCTGTTCAAATCGTTTCACCAGCAAGTAATCAGAGTAGTTCCCTGCAAACTTCCTCAGCTTCCCATTCTCAAAGATGAACAGGTAGTCCACCGTCCTATCCAGGAAGTAGCGATCGTGCGAAACAACCAACAAGCAGCCTCTAAAGGCATCCAGATAATCTTCCAGAACTTCCAGACTGCGGATATCAAGGTCATTTGTGGGTTCATCCATTATAATGAAGTTAGCACCGAACATTAATGACTTCAGCAGATACAGGCGTTTACGTTCTCCACCCGATAATGCGCTTAGTTTCATCTGCTGCATTTTGCCATCGAACAGGAAGCGTTGCAGCATTTCACTGGCACTAACCTTAGTGCCAGCTCCGGTTTTAATTGTCTCCGCATATTGGGCGATGTATTCATAAACCGATTTATTGGGATCAAAGCTGTCCTCATCTTGTTTATAATAGGAGAAGTGTGTGTTTACGCCAACCTTGACAGCTCCGATATCCGGTTCCACTTCCCCGGTAATCATTTTAAGCAGGGTGGTCTTTCCGCAGCCATTTGTGCCGATTATGCCAATTCTTTCCATGGTTTGGAAGTTATGGTCTATCCCTTCAAACAATGCTCTGTTAGCGTATGATTTGCTAAGCTGATGCAGTTCCAGGATAGTTTTACCAAGCCTGTCTATCTGGAATGAGATTTCCAGCTCTTGGTTCGAGATCAGGTAACTTTTCGAAAGTAGCTCTTTAACTCTATCCACATGGTTCTTGGGCTTGCTGGTTCTGGCTTTGGCTCCCCTGGATAGCCAGTCCAACTCTTTCTTTAGCTGTGCATTGCGTCTGGTTTCTTTACGCTGCACATCGGTTGCCCGAATCAGCTTACCACGGATGAAATCGCTATAATTGCCTTCAAAGTAGTATAGCAAAGAGTGCTCTATCTCGATTATCTTGGTGCTTACCGCATCCAGGAAATAGCGGTCGTGCGTTACGAACAGCACTGCTTTGTTGGTAGTAGCCAGAAAGTTTTGCAGCCACTCTATTGTATCTAAATCCAAGTGGTTGGTAGGTTCGTCCAGCACAAGTAAATCCGGCTCTAATGCCAACACTCTGGCGAGATCAGCCTTGCGACGCTGTCCACCGGATAATGTGCCTACCAATTGGGTGTAATCTGTGATCCCAAGCCGGCTCAGCAGTGCTTTGTAGAAGTATTCCTCATGGATTTCGCCTTCTACTGGGATGGTATGTTGCAATATAGTAATGTTTGGGAGGAAATCCACATCCTGCTCAAGGTAGCCGATTTTTAAGTCCTTGCGGGCAGTTATCTTACCGGTGTTGGGTGCTTTGGATCCGCTGATTATCTTTAATAAAGTGGTTTTGCCGCAACCGTTTAAGCCAACAATCCCTATTTTTTCCGTGGCGTGAATCCCAAAGGACACATCTTTGATGATTGTCCTGTCGCCATAAAGGCAAGAGATATCTTCCAGAGTGAGAATTACATCATTTATCATTTCATTTATGCAGGCAGTTCATACATCACGTCTAACGCTTAACTTCTAACGTCTAACTGGTTAACGTAATTGGCGTCCCTGAGGCGATTCGAACGCCTGACCTTCACCTTCGGAGGGTGCCAC
>CAYSGM010000010.1:0-40048 GCA_964430595.1 uncultured Candidatus Cloacimonas sp. | reverse complement strand
GCCAACGGCAATAACCTTGATGATAGTGGATACTTAAAAGGGTTTCATTCCATGTGTAGGTTGTTTTTATGACATTTGTGCTTTTTTCAGGTTTAGAAGTTTATGTGGCGAGTTGGAATACAGCTTCTTCTTAGTGCTATTTGTACGTGTATTGATATTCTAGAGGGGCTGACTACTGATTCAGAAGACTGTCTGGAAAGAAGAATCATTATACTACCGCTCTCAATCGCCCAGATAACTCTGCGAACACAACAAAAAACTTGACAAAAGCGTGCTTGTTTTTAAGATAGAAGCATAAATGAATGAAGCAAGCCGGTGCCGGTTAAAGGGAGTATCCATTGCTGCTACAAAAGTATTTCGAAACTAGGTTTGAACTGATAGATGAGGGGCTGCAAAAGGCACTCAGCTTCGATGATAGCTATGCCAAAGATTTGAAGAAAGCGATTCACAGTGCGGTTATCCCCGGCGGAAAGCGGTGGCGTCCATTATTGCTGCTTTCTATGTTTGAAATGCTTACCGGGTTCAAAAAGAATCGAAAATTGAATGATGCCGTGTTAGCTGCCGTAGCAGTGGAGTTATTGCACAATGCTGCCTTTATCCACGATGATCTTCCTGCGATTATGAACCACCAAACCAGGCGCGGACAACCTGCGCTGCATGTTCAATATAATAATGCCATTGCGATCCTGGCTTCTGATGCGCTATACACCCTTGCTTTCGAGACTTTGGGTGAGATAAAGGATGCAGAGAAAGCTCTGGAGGCCACCAAAATTCTATCCAGTTACGCCAAAAGTTATGGCTTGGTAGGCGGACAGGCTGTTGATCTTGCTAACCGCCGTAAAGTAATGAAAATAAACACCCTGCGCTATATCGACATGAAGAAAGTAGGCTCTATGCTGCAAGCCTCTGCCGATATAGCATGCTGTCTGGCTGATGCAGATGAAAATGCGCGTCAGATAATGAATGCCTACGCTTTGAACCTTGGAATCGCTTACCAAATGATAGAAGACATTGAAGCAGATTATGCCAGGGGGAGCGACGGCTTGGATGATGATTATGTTCCTGTCTCCAAAGCCAGTTACACCGGGTTGCTTGGTTTTGATAAAGCCCGTAAAGCTGTGGAAAACATGCTGGAAGAATCCAAACGGATGATTAAGCCCTTTGCCAATAACTCTGTATTGATGGAGTTCGTTTCCATGATCAAGGAGAGGCTTCCTTAAGCTTTTATGATTGACATTCATACCCACATCCTTCCCAAAATTGATGATGGCTCTCAGGATACAGACGATTCCTTAGCCCAGCTTAGTGCCATGAAAGCCGGAGGCATAAGGCGTGCCTACTTAACTTCTCACTATTTTAGGGGGCACTATCAGTATTTGCGGGAAATGTATGATAAAAAGTTTGACGAGCTGAAAGCTGAAGCCAAGGATGCCGGGATAGGGATAGAACTGCTCCCCGGCTTTGAAGTATTCCTCCAGCCGGATATCTTGCATGATATAAAAGAGCAAAACCTTACGCTGGGAGACAGCCAATACGTTCTGCTGGAAAGCGAATTGAACGGGTTACCGGATGATTTCTATAACAACATCTACCCCATGCTCCGTGCGGGATACAAGCCTATCCTTGCCCATGCCGAGCGCTATGTGAGCATCATGCGCAAGCCCTCCATTGCCGAAAGCCTCAGCCACCGCAATATCTATATTCAGACTAATGCAGGCAGTCTGCTTGGTCACTACGGTGAAAAGGTGATGAAAACCGCCTGGACACTGGTAAATAACGGCTGGACGCATTTTATCGCATCGGACGACCATGTGCGCGGAAGTTATGGTGCCTACTTCGAGGCACGAAACTTGATTGAAGCCAGAGTGGATCATTACACCGCCGATCTCTTGTGCAGGATTTATCCGGGGTATATTGCCAGCGGAGAAGCTATTCCCTATCAATATGTGCATGTTCACCATCCTCGCCCCAGACGGAGGAATTGGTTCCAGAGGTTGTTTGCATAGGCTGCTGATTACCGGTATCACGGGATTGGTGGGTTCTAATGTGCTAAGAAGGGTTTTAGAACTACACCCGGAGCTGAACGTAACCGCCTTAGTCCGTCCCGGTACCGTGCCTGCGAGGTTTAGAGAGTTTAGTCCTTTGATTCGGATAGTCGAGCTGGATTTGGGGGACACCGCAGGTTTAAAAGAATTCCTGTTTACCAACGAATTTGATACTATATTGCATATCGGAGCTATCAGAGGGGGCAGGAAATTCCCTAAGCTGGACTATCTAAAGAGCAATGTGTATTCTACGGAACAAATGGTGGAGTATTGCATGGCTAAGAACGCCCGTTTAATCTTCTGCTCGTCGGTGGGTGTTTTTGGTGCTATCCCGGTGGAGCTACCAGCGAATAACCAAACCGAGAAGAATCCTGATAACTATTACCACTATACCAAAATTGAAGCCGAGAAGATAATCAACAAGAACATTCTGCATGGCTTGCAAGCTGCTGTTGTTCGCCCCAGCATCACTTACGGTAAAGGTGATCACGGTTTTCCATATCAGTTGGTTAAAATGGTACACCGCGGGTACTTTCCTTTGATAAATAAGCGGGTGTGGATACACCTATGTCATATAGATGCGCTTGTTCACGCCTTTATTTGGTTATTGGACAAGCCCTGGAAAAGCGGATTAACCCTGAATGTAGCAGATAGAGAACCCATACAGTTACAGGCTTTGGTAGATTTTGTAGCGCGTCAAGTGCACGGCAAGAACTATCCTGCTTATATGAAGATTGACCGCCTGTTCTTCTCTCTTGGGGAACGTATTGCCAGAATGTTTAAGAATGAGCTGTGGATAGCACGCTTTGAACTAATCTCCAAAAGCTGGTTTTACGATGTGCACCCATACTACGAGAGAATGGAAGCTGAGGGATTCAGCCCACATTATACAATACCTGAATTTAAGATTACCATAGAAGACTACTTGGGTAAATAATGGCGATACCGATTATCCACGATTGGGAGAAGTACTTTAGCAACCCTCATGAAGGCTTAGGCTCTTCTTATGAGCGCATCATACTAAACCAAATGCTGCTTAAGTACCAGCAGCAATACCGGATTAGAACTGTACTGGAGACACCGTCCTTTGGCTTTACTGGGATTAGTGGGATTAACTTGGTAGCACTTGCCAAACAGGGCTGCGAAGTAAGCCAGGAAGATCACAACCTTAAGCGTTTGCAGATGATTGCAGAGCTGTGGGATTGTCTAGGCATTCCCCTTAAGCATAAATATAACGAGGATTATACAATGCTGGACTACCCGGATAACAGCTTTGACCTGGGCTATAACTTCTCTGCGATGTGGTTTACGAAGGACATCGCGATGTTTCTTACTGAACTGGGAAGAGTGTGCAGTAAGCTGATCATTATTTGTGTTCCAAACCGGCAAGGTATAGGCTATCGGATGCAGATAAAGGACTATAGTCCAGCTGCTTATCCTGAGCTGAGACCGAATCATGTTGACCCATCCAGTATCACTTACCTGATGAACAAGAACGGTTGGAAGCTAATAGATAAAAACTACATAGATTGCCCGCCCTGGCCTGATATAGGCATGAACAAAGAACTGTTCTTTAAACGCGTGGTGGGTTCGAGTAAGCCAACTCCGGAACTTACACCCAGTAAAGCAGTAAGCATCATGCCTTACTATCAAGGAATAGATCCTGGCTTTGAAGCCCGGATGCTTAAGTATAGCTTGCTTGAACGCTTTGCCCCCGCTTGTTTTAAACAATACTGGGCACATCACCAATACCTTGCTTTTACGAAGTGAAGCATCTTGAAACGTAAACAAATTCTAACCTTGGTTATTGGCAGTATTGTGGGTTTGGGCATGCTGGCAGCCTGGCTGTTTTACAATCCTGTGCATGAGTTTAAGTCTCACTTCGCATTCCTGAATTACAGGTGGGTGTTGCTCGCTTCCCTTGCCTACCTGGGAGCGTATTTCCTCAGGTCTTGGAGATGGAATCTACTGCTGCCTTTTAATGGGTCTGAAACAAATGAAAAACCTGGTTTGTTCAGGACATGGCTCTACGCGATGGGTGGTAACTTTATAAACTATCTTATCCCGCTTCGTGTAGGTGATGTGGTTAGAGCTTGGTTTATCAAGCGAAATCACAATGTGCCACTAATGAAAGCACTTCCTTCCGTGTTTATAGACAAGGCTTTCGATACTATTGCCATTTTGCTTGTTATTATATTGCTACCCTTCATCACCATTGATGTAAGCAAAGCGATGATAGTCTTGCTTAGCCTTTTATCAATCGTGTTCGTTATCACTGTGGTATTATTGCTTTCAGCAGCCTGGCACAAAGAGCTTGTAGCAAAGATACTTAAGAAACTGTTTAGCTGGCTGCCAATGAGGCTTCGCGCCAGAGTGGAAGCAGCAATTGAGCTGTTTGTTACAGAACTGAATGTGTTTGAGCACCACCCCCTGAAGCTAATCTTTGCCACCCTCTTGACAGCCGGAGGTATTGCTCTGGATGGCACCTATTTCTACCTGCTGTTTGTTGCCTTTGGAATACCCTTCAGCTTCTCACTTGCCTTGGTGGGATACACGCTGATCAACCTTTCTTATGCACTGCCTCAGCCCCCTGCCCAGTTAGGCAGTAACGAGTGGATGATGATAATCGTGTTTAGCATAGGATTTGGATTGACAAAGTCTGCTGCCTCAGCAATTATGGCTTTCGCACATATACTCACATTCTTTCTCATGGGCTTTTGGGGCAGCATTGCCTTTGCCGTGTCCGGTGGGGGAGTAATAAGCAAGATTTTCAAAGGAGAAAAGATAGATGACTAACCAGAACCTGATAAGCGATATAGCTGAACTCCGCAATGTGAAACATGCCCTCCTTACCGAAATACACCGCAGTATTATTGGTCAGGATAAGGTGCTGGAGGATGTGCTGATTGCCCTCTTCGCCAATGGTCATATCCTGCTGGAAGGAGTGCCCGGGCTGGCTAAAACGCTGCTAATCTCCTCGCTGGCACAAGCTTTGTCGCTTTCTTTCAGCCGTATCCAGTTCACTCCTGATCTTATGCCCTCGGATATTACGGGGACGGACATTCTGGTAAATGAAAGTGGCACCGATCATAAACACTTCGAGTACATAAAAGGACCCATCTTTGCCAACATCATCCTGGCAGATGAGATTAACCGCACCCCCCCAAAAACTCAGGCAGCCTTGCTGCAAGCTATGCAGGAATACGCCGTTACCAGCGGGACAGTTACCCGTCCCCTGGATAGACCATTTATCGTGATGGCAACCCAGAATCCCATCGAGCAGGAAGGGACTTATCCTCTGCCCGAAGCACAACTTGACCGCTTTATGTTTTACATTAATATAGATTATCCTAGCCTCGATGAAGAGCTGATTATCGCTGAAAGCACCACAGGTAACGAGAATGCCGTTATCAAACCCCAGCTCAATGCACAGCAGATAATCAGCTTACAGCATGCAATCCGAAGCATCCCGGTTAGCGATCATGTGCTAAAATATGCCGTTAATCTTGCCAGAAGCACCCGCCCCAACTCTCCTGATGCATCTGCCGACATCAAGCAATGGGTGGCATGGGGAGCTGGTCCGCGTGCTTCCCAATACCTCGTTCTGGCTGCCAAAGCACGCGCTGCTTTGGATGGTCGTCTAACTCCAGCCGAGGAAGATGTAAAAGCCTCTGCCGAGATAGTTCTCCAGCACCGGATTCTTCCCTCTTTTGCCGCTCAGGCAGAGGGGATAAACTCCAAACAAATAGTCAGGAAGCTTTTGGAGGTATCATGAGGTCACTAGTTATTCTGTTGCTGATGCTGAGTTTATCCTGTTCAGCTTTCTCAGAAGAGAACCGCTTCCTTTATCCCCTCACACACGTTAAGAATGTGCAGGCTTTTTCTATCATTCAGGATAACGATCTGGTATATACCCGTAATCAGAACCAGATTATCGTGTTCTCCATCTTCAATGCCTGGCAGCCAAAAATAGAGGCAGGCTTTTATTCGCCTTTCATGATAGAAGATATGGAAACACAAACTGGAAACTACCTTTATGTAGCTTCCCGCGAACCTACCAACCAGATTATTCCCATAGACACACTTGCAACAAGCGGTAAGATTTTCTTTCCCTCCACAGTTATTGGTGATAAACTAACCCGTGAAGGCGCAACTTTATATGTAGCCGATAGATTCAAAGGTATAGACATTGTAAACATTGGCAGCGGTAGTCAGCGTGAAATCCTTGCTACGTTCTCCGAGAAATGGGGTATCCGGGATTTTGTTGCCACCTATCCTTACATCTTTGCCCTAAATGATTTTGGCTTGGTTGCTGTGGACATAAGTGATCAGAGTAATCCTCACTCCATTGCCACGAACTATCAAATTGCCGATGCATCCTGTTTAGTTAAAAATGGAAACACCCTGTGGGTTGGTGCCGGCAAAAACCTGCTAGCTTTTAACATTAACGATCCCGAGAACCCCACTCTGATAAATCAATACCGGCTTGCCAATGAAATAAATGATCTACAGGTAAAAGATAACCTTCTATACTTGGCAGTAGGACGTGGGGGGGTAAAGATACTGGACATCGCCAATCCCTTCAAAATCCTGGATGTAAACACTATAAACACCAGCTACACTGTCTATGATCTCGATCTGGCTAATGACTATATCTTTCTTGCGCTTGGCAAAGATGGATGGATGATATACGAATATAGATAATAATTCATTCGATTAGGAGTTCTTATGTTACCCCTTAAGTTTGTTTGCGTATTGTTTTGTTTATCCTTGTGTTTCGGGCTGTTTGCCGAACTCTCTACCGATTGGTTCGGTGCTTTTGGCGGAGCAGCCAGCGAAGAAGCAACCGCTTCTTGCTTCGATAGTGACGGTAATTTCTACATCGCCGGTAACTTTACCGGCACATTTACAATTGGTAGCCAGACTCTTAGCTCCGAAACTCATACTGTCCTCTTCGTTGCAAAGTTTAGTCCTACCGGGCAATTCCTCTGGGTAAGGCAAAGTATGGGTTCAGGTGCCACCCCTGGTATAGCATCCCTGAAATCCATAAGTACCGATGCATCAGGCAACTTGTTCATCTGCGGACAGTTCAAATACAAGCTGGGATTTGGCATTCAGGGATCAACTTCACTCAATTCGCCCACTACTAACGATATCTTTGTTGCCAAGATGAACGCATCCGGCACCTTCCTTTGGGCAGTGCAAGCCGGAGGCAGCGAGCTTGATGATACTGCCAATAGCATTTGCATTAGTGCAGATGGAAACCCCATCTTATGTGGCAGCTTCAGCGGATATGCAAACCTGTTTGGATCATCTGTAGATAGCTCAGGCAGCACGGACATATTTGTTGCCAAACTAAGCTCTGAAGATGGCTCTCGCTTACAACTATCCACCTATGGAGGCATATCTGCCGACACCGCCTCTTCAGTTTGTGCCATTTCCCCTGATTCCTTCGCTATTTGCGGTTCATATACTGGCTCGATCGCTTTTGGCTCTTCCATCCTTAACAAGGTCGGCAAGGAAGGCTACGTTTGTATGTTAAACTCCAACCTTAGCCCGCTTTGGGCAAAAAGTAGCGAAGGAACTGGTTCTCAGGAGTGCGATGCAGTTGTTTCCAATAACACTTCCATCTTCATAAGTGGTCGGTATTCCAGTGCTGTTAGTTTCGATAGTTCCATCACCACCTTACCCAATATTGGAAATGCCATCTTTGCCTCAAGGCTTGATCTATCTGGCAATTATACTTGGGTTAAGAGCGTGGGAGCTGTATCTAACCTCAATAGAACATGGTCTTCATTTGTAAATGGGGATGCAGAATTATTTATGGCAGGGAGCTATTCCAATACATTTGGAACTCTTGAGAGTGCAGGTAGCACCGATGGCTTCGTTTTGAAACTGGATTCATCTGGTGATGTTCTTTGGGCGCAATCATTGGGTGGAACCGGTGTGGATATAGCCTACAGTCTCTGTGGAAATACAAGTGGTAAAATGCTTTGCACCGGTTACTATAATGCAGGTAATCCCGTGATTCTCGGCAATACACCAGCAAATAGCGGAGCAAAAGATATCTTTGCCGTTCTCTTTAGCGAGTTGGATGCCGGCACTCCTGCTGCTCCCCAAAACTTACACATAGCCAAGGTTGAGACAGGATTGCGTTTAAGCTGGGATGCGGTGAGTCTCTCAGAAAGCGGTAGCCCTATAAGTATAAGCGGTTACAGGGTATATTACAGCCCCTCTTTGGCGGATGAAGATTTCCAGTTGTTGGGTCAATGTGAAGCAACAAGCTTAGATCTGAGTGGAGCAGAGCTGAGTAATGATGTCCGCTTCTACAAAGTTAAAGCCTTCAGATAGTTAATAAGTTGCCGTTGTTACTCTTATAGATTGCTCTTACATGTTCCCTGCTTGAATTACAGTATCATTGCAGATTCATTGCAGATTAAGTCTGTAATAAACCTGTAATGATACTGCAATTCGTGCAAGTACCAAGTTTGCTTGAAACAAGGAAATGTAGTGCGATGACATGTGCTTACTTTACTTACTTTTAACGAATCCTGTAATATTCCCCAGCACGTCCACGGCAAAGCTATCGGCAGCATCTATCTTATTGTTATAGAACAAATAGCCTTCCTTTATCGCCCCGGGGAGTATCTCCCCAAAACTAAAGCTGTTGGCGATCAGTTCGTAATACAATTCCTGCTGCCTGGTATCTTCCTTGATATAGGTTTGTTCATCGGCTAATGCAAAGGGATCCTCGTAATTGCTAAGCAGTGATGCCTGTCTCATATCCGCAAGCAGATAATCCAGGGGGATATAGTCGTATTGGCGTTCATTTGCCAATATGCTAAATGAGCCCGCCTCAATCCTTTGCTTGGCAATAGAATTGTTTTTCACCCTGATCAGCACGGAAAAGAAGCGGTTATTAAGTTGCTGATGGTTTCCCACGTAGTTTTGGGGGCGGATGGCGAATACCAGAGAATCCGTTTTCACAATCGCAAAGCGGTTTTCTGCCGTAACTTCCGGGCTGGGCACAAAATACCTTACCGAGCAAGCTCCCGACAGTAGGAAAACTGCTGCCGGGAGGATTAAACTCAGTAAACGGGGAAGCCGGAAAATAACCCGGCTGATAAGGGGCATAATAACACCCCATTCCATCACTTTATTCTTCGTCATCACCTGTATCATCGGTTGTATCTTCTTCATTTACATCATCTTCAACATCCGTTTCCGGTTGATCCTCTGTTTCCTGCAAATCCGTAAGACTAAGGGTGGGATTTTGCATCAAGGTTTCCACTTCTTTATCCAGAGTCTCATCATCCGGCTCGGCGGGGACTATGGAGATATCGCGCACAAGATCATCCGCAGTAAGGTTGATGAGGCGAACCCCTTGCGTATTGCGGCTGACTTGCGAAATCTCGCCTACCTTCTGACGGATGATCATGCCTTCCTGAGTGATAATCATCAGGTCGTCCTCATCACGCACCAACATTAAAGCGGATAGGTGTCCGTTCCGCTTGGTGGTTTTAAGAGTGATAACACCCTTGGAACCGCGCTTGGTGGGGGTGTAATGGGAAATGGGACTGCGCTTTCCGAAGCCGTTTTCGCTAACTGCAAGCAAGCTGGAGGAATTAGGCTCGCCATTTTCCAGCATATCGGCGGTGGAAGCAATGGTCATAGAGATCACCACATCATCATCGCGCAGCCTTAGCCCACGCACGCCTCGGGTGAAGCGTCCCATAGCACGGATATCGCTCTCATTGAAGCGGTTGCAATATCCATTGCGGGTTGCCATCAGTATGTTGTCGCCCACATCGGAGATACGGGCATCGATCAATTCGTCATTATCCATCAGCTTAATGGCTTTGATGCCATTGGCACGGGGACGGGAGAAGGCGGTGAGCGGGGTCTTTTTCACCAATCCCATGCGGGTACACATGATTATCGTCTGCTCCGGATGGAAGTTCTTCAGCGTTACAAGAGCCCTGATTTTTTCCCCTTCGGAGAATTTTACCAGGTTCACTATTGCCTTCCCACGTGCAGTACGGCTGGCTTCTGGAAGCTCGAACACCTTTATCCAGTGGCACATCCCGTGATCCGTAAACAGCAGGATGTAGGAATGCGTGCTTGCCACGAAGAGGTATTGGATGAAATCATCCTGTTTGAGGTTGGAGGCGGAAAGCCCCTTTCCCCCACGCCCCTGAACCTTGTATGTATCTACAGGGAGACGCTTTACATAGCCATCGTGGGTGATGGTGACCACCACCAGTTCATCAGCGATCAAGTCTTCCATATTGAAGCTTCCCGCGGGTGCCTGGATAATAGTGGTGCGGCGTTTATCGGCAAACTTGTCGCGAATCTCGGCAGTTTCTTCTTTAATCAGTTCCATACGCAGTTCGCGGTGCTCAACCAGCTCGGTTAGGCGAGCAATGGTGAGCAGTAGCTCGCGGTATTCGCTTTCGATTTTGTCTCTTTCCAAGCCGGTAAGGCGCTGTAAACGCATTTCCAATATCGCCTTAGCCTGTATTTCGCTAAGTCCGAACTTCTCCTGCAAGGCAAGACTTGCTTCCGGAGGGGTCTGTGATGCACGGATGGTGGCGATAACTTCGTCCAGATGATCAAGCGCAATGCGGTAACCTTCAAGGATATGAAGGCGATCCTTGGCGTTCCGCAGCTCAAACTGGGTGCGACGCAACACCACATCATGGCGGAACTCGATGAAGTTATGCAGCATATCCTTCATGTTCACAACCTGCGGCACGCCGTCTATCAGGCAGAGATTAATAACGCCAAAGGTGGTTTGCAGCTGAGTGTATTTGTAAATGAGGTTGCGCACAACCTGCGCATCGTGATTGCGCTTAACCACAATCACCAAGCGCATACCATCGCGACCGGATTCATCACGGATATCGCTGATGCCTTCGATCTTCTTTTCTTTCACCAGCTCTACAAGACGCTCGATTAAAAGGGATGTGGTAACCTGATAGGGGATGGAACGAACGATGATTTGCTCGGTATCATTAGGCAGAGTAACCATTTCGGTCTCACCGCGCAGGATCAGGCGTCCGCGTCCTGTCTCAAAGTAGTCGTGAATCCCATCAGCACCAAGGACATAACCGCCCATGGGGAAATCGGGGCCCTTGACGTATTCCAGTAACTGCAAAGGTTCCAGCTCGGGATTGTCGATTAGGGCGATCATAGCATCACATATCTCGCCAATGTTGTGAGGAGGCATGTTGGTAGCCATACCCACGGCTATACCTGACGAGCCGTTAATAAGTAAATTAGGAGTACGAGAAGGAAATACCACCGGCTCCTTACGGGTTTCGTCATAGTTGCTCTTGTAATCTACCGTGTCTTTCTCAAGCTCGGAAAGCATTTCCATCGTGATCTTCTGCATGCGTGCTTCTGTATAACGCATGGCTGCAGGTGGATCACCATCCTGAGAACCGAAGTTACCCTGACCGTCAATAAGCTGATAGCGCATATTCCATGGCTGTGCCAAACGCACCAGGGTAGGATATACTACCTGCTCACCGTGGGGATGGTAGTTACCACTGGTATCGCCGGCGATCTTGGCGCACTTACGGAAGTGACCGCCGGGGCTTAAGTTAAGCTCGTGCATAGCAAAGATGATGCGCCGTTGAGAAGGCTTCAAACCATCCCGGATATCCGGCAAAGCACGCGCCACAATAACGCTCATAGAGTAATCCAGATACGCTTGTTTAAGTTGCTCTTCAATCTGGACGGGGATTATTTTAGTATTATCAGTCATCTATTCAATGCTCCTTAAATATCAAGATTCTTTACATAACGGGCATTAGCCTGGATGAAATCACGGCGCGGCTCCACCTCATCACCCATCAGGATGGTGAACATGCGGTCTGCCTCGATAGCATCATCCATCTTAACCGATATCATGGATCGATTAGCAGGATCTAGGGTTGTTTCCCAAAGTTGCTCGGCATTCATCTCACCCAAACCTTTGTAACGCTGGATCATAACACCCTTTTCGCCAAGATCCATAACTGCTTTATCGCGCTCCGCTTCCGTGAACACATATATCTTCTGCTTGCCCTTGCGTACCAGGAACAGCGGTGGCATAGCAAGGTAGAGGTGACCATGCTCGATAAGAGGCTTCATATAGCGGTAGAAGAAGGTCATCAGCAGAGTTTGGATATGCGCTCCATCCACGTCGGCATCAGCCATGATGATGATCTTATGGTAGCGTATCTTGCTAACATCGAAATCCTGTCCAATCCCGGCACCAATTGCCAGGATAACGGGCTGAATCTTATCGTTATTAAGTACTTTATCCACACGGGCTTTCTCTGTATTCAACATTTTGCCCCACAGCGACAGAATAGCCTGGAACGAACGTTCCCTGCCTTGCTTGGCACTACCGCCTGCAGAATCACCCTCAACCAGGAACAGTTCTGTCTTAGTGGGGTCGTTCAGAGTGCAGTCGGCAAGCTTACCGGGGAGCGAGCCGCTTTCCAGCACAGACTTACGGCGGGTAAGCTCACGCGCCTTACGTGCTGCCTCTCTCCCACGCGCTGCCTGAATACTTTTAAGAGTGATATTCTTGGCTTCGGCAGGATGCTCTTCAAAAAAGGTCATCAGCTTCTCGTAAACAGCACTGTTTACAACGCCTTCCACTTCGGAGTTTTGTAACTTGGTCTTGGTCTGTCCCTCGAACTGCGGATCGGATATCTTGATAGATATCACCGCAGTAAGTCCCTCGCGGATATCCTCACCGGAAGGGCTAACCTTTTCGTTTTTAAGCAGATCGGCGTTCTTAATATAGGTGTTCACCGCGCGAGTCAAGCCACTTTTAAAGCCGCTTAAGTGCGTGCCGCCCTCAATCGTGTTAATGTTATTGGCAAAGCTAAAGATGTTCTCCTGATAGCCCTCGTTATACTGCACGGCTACCTCAAAATTCATCCCGTCGCGTTCGCTATAGATGTAAATCGGCTTGGGGAACAGAGGCTTCTTATTCTGATTTAGGTATTCAACGAAGCTTTTGATACCGCCATCGTATTTAAAATCGTGCATGCGGTCACTACGCTCATCTTTCAAAATAATGCGCACACCGCTATTCAAAAACGCCAATTCCCGCAGACGCGTGGTCAGATAGTCAAAGCTAAACTCCGTGGTCTCAAAAATTGTGGCATCAGGACGGAAGGTAATGATGGTCCCACGGCGCTTTGTATCGCCCAAAACCTTAAGTTCCGTAACCGGAATACCTCTCTCAAGGCGCATAAAGTATTCTTTCCCATCCTTATGGATGTTCACTTCCAGGAATTCCGAGAGTGCATTCACCACCGAAACGCCCACACCATGCAGACCACCGGATACTTTATAGCTCTTGTCATCGAATTTACCACCGGCGTGTAGCACAGTTAAAACCACTTGCACCGCAGGCACACCCATTTCTTTCTGGATATCAACAGGGATACCGCGTCCGTTATCGTCCACCCGGACATTGCCTTCCGCGGTTATGGTAACGATAATCTGGTCGCAGTGACCTGCCAAAGCTTCATCAATAGAGTTATCCACCACTTCATATACCAAGTGGTGTAAACCGCGTTCGCTGGTACCGCCAATGTACATGGCGGGACGCTTACGAACTGCTTCCAAGCCCTTCAGCACTTTAATATTGCTGGCATTGTAAGTTGAACTTTGCATATTCTATTGTCTCCTATAGTTTTACGCTTTAACGGACAAGGATAACTACAAGATTAGATCCCCTTGCACTATTATATGTCCTTATCTTGTTGCCACACTATATGATATGTTGTATCTGTCAAGAACTTTCTCAGATTATTTTGTGTTTGTAATTGCCTGTGTATCATACAGTTATTAAGCATAGAATACATCCCCGGAATCTGTTGTTTTAAGTCCGCCTTTTTCTTAACATTTCCTTACTTCTTGTAGCTCTCTTTCGCCTAAAGAGAACACCTTATCATCATCATACAATAAGTTCCACCTAAGTCCATACATAACTGCTTCTTCCTTAAACAACCGCACCTGTTTTGAACTAAGGTTCACCGAGAGCTGACCGGGATTAATCATGGTGAGCTCACGGTCAGTCCCCCTGCGAATCGGTGACGGATGAGCAAGGAAGGGGTGGGGATTAATGGCAAAACAAACGGGCTTGCCTGATAAGGCAAGCCCGCTATAAGTTTAGGTTAAGATGTAGTATCTTACTCCATTACTTTCACTTCCACGCGTCTGTTTTGCTGACGCTTGGTAATAGTTGCGTTATCATTAAGCGGCTGGGATTCACCAAAGCCTTCAAATGTTAGGCGTGATGCTTCCACACCCTTCAAAACAAGGTAATCCACCACTGCTTGGGCACGGCGTTTAGAAAGATCCAGGTTATATTCATCCTTACCCATGTTACAGGTATGACCGGAGATTTCAATTTTGATTTCCGGATTGGATAGCATGGTAACCACAATCTCATCAACGATGGCAAGGGATTCCTTCTTCAGAGTAGCCTTGTTAAAGTCGAAGAGGATATTCTGGAATACGAATACTTTCTTCACTTCCAACTTCTCCATGGCAATGTTCAGCGAGACTGGGCTACCATCCTGAGGAATGGTAATATCCTGTGTATGCATCATATATCCGTCGCTATTCACTATTACATGGTAGGTATCGGACATAGGAAGCTTGATGGTATAGTAACCCTTTTCATCGGTGGTAACCACATCTTTGTAGGTTTTCCCATCGATAACCGTGCTGAATTCAATTTCTCCCACCACGGGTTTGGCATTCTCATCGGTGAGTCTTCCAAAAACATTAAAGTATTCTGGGACTACCACTACAGGAGCTTCGATTTCTTCTTCGGGAGTAACAATATCACCGGTTTCGGTTACTACTGCCACCACTTCTCCTGTAGGACCGAGAATCACATCCCCATCGGCACCAACAGTAACAACTGTTTTCTCACCGGTAGCAGGGTCTGTAAGGATATAGGATGCAGGAATTGTGAACGTGAGGTTAAGAGCATACAGTTTTTCAAAACCATCAGCTTTTCGATCTGAACTTATCAAGGCTTCGTTGCTGTTCTCTACTTTGTAGAAATGCCTATCGTTACGTATGGTATTCACCGGTAGTCCAAGATTGTCCGGATCACTCCAGTTCTGCCAGCCCTTGCCTATGCGCACCGCTCTGAAAAGATCAAATCCCCCAAAGCCGGGATGCTTGTCCGAAGAGAAAAACAAGGTACGTCCGTCAGAATCAAGAAACGGGGTTTGTTCGCTTCCCGGAGTGTTGATCTGTGAACCGAGGTTAATGGGTTCGCTCCATACACCATCTCTTTTTATACTTAGGTAAATGTCGAATTCGCCATAACCACCGTCTCTGGATGAAGAAAAGAACATCAGTGAATCGCGCCAAACCATGGGATGGGCTTCCACCTGTGGGGAGTTTATAGCATCAATGCTAACCGGCTCTTTCCAAGAACCATCAAAGGTGGAATAATAGATATCTCCATCAACCTGGTTACGGCGAAAGTTCCCAAACATATAGGCAGTGTTGCCATCTACGGAAAAGGAACCAATAGCTTCATTTTTATCCGTATTCAATTCATCTACAGGATAAGGACGTCCCCAACCGGTGGCAAGTTTCTCAACGCGCCAGATGTTTTCTTTGTCGAATCTGGAAGGTGCAAGGGAGGTGTACCACAGATACTTGCCATCAGGAGATAGCAAAGAACCATAATCAGAATTACGGCTGTTGATATATGAAGGCATGCTCCGCCAACTGATGCTATCGAATATACTATCTTGACGGTTCAGAATCCGGATGTAATCCAGGGCTTCCTGCTTGTTTTGGGGGTCATTAGTAGAAAGGTACTTATCGAACCAGTCCAGCGCTTGAGAGGTATCTGAAATGGCGATATTCAGCTTCCCCAGCCAGAATAGGTATTCCGGACGACTACCCTCAGCAGCCTTATTTGCTGCCAGGAAGTTCTTTATCGCAGCATGATAATCCCCACGCTGATAGTATTCTGTTCCACTAATAGCATAACGCTCACCCTTTAAACCAAGAGCTGCGAATGATGCTGTGCAGATTAACAGCAACAGCGTAACGAGAATGATTGATCTTGCTTTATACATAATCATCTCCTTCCTCAGAATCTGAGAATAAGGGAAATGATGTGATCATCGTTGAAGATGTCGTGGTTACCTAAGCGATATACATAATCCATTTGAATATTGCGGAACTTCAATCCCGCACCGGCAGAGAAACGGCTTTCAGCATCGAAACCCACCCGGACACCGGTTTGGAAGTTTGAGAAGACATCCGCCCAAGTGTTCTTTTCCTGCACATTGATCACAGAAAGCTTGGAATCGGCTTCGGGATCGCGCCCGATTGATGTCCAATACTCGCCACCAAAGGCAATTCCGGGATTCTCGGATTGTTCCCAAATCAAATCTGCGGCGATAGTAACTCCGATGAATGGATAAGCAGTTGCTCCTGCTTGGATTTGGTATGGAACTCTATCCCCAGCAACGCTTCCGTAGAGATCACGGATCATGATGCCAGATTCGATGTATTGGTTGATATCATACTTAGCACCGAGATCCAGACCAAAACCGCTTTCTGCTTCGCCGTCAATTGTGGAGAGATAGAACTTGGGAGTAAATCCATAGCTCATTTTCTTATAGGAATTGGCATAGCTTAGCGCGATATTGTGCGAGGCGTCGCTGAAGTTTCCGGTGGTGTTTCCCAGTGCATCGGTGCCGACAATATCATCTACTGAAGCATTGATCCAGTTAACAGCTAATACGCCGAAACCGAAACGCTTGCCCAAGGCTGCATACTGATAGCTTCTATCGAATCCCATGTCTATGGAATACATGGAAGAGAACTCAATATCCTTCAGATCAGTAAGCCCGGCAGGATTCCAATATGCGGCGGTGACGTCATTTGCAGTAGCCGTTCCGGCTTCGCCCATGGCAATTATCCGCGCGCCTATACCCATACGGATATAGGCAGCAGCGGAATTATTCAGATCTTCGGCTAATAGCGGAAGCGTAAGCAGCATTATCAAACCAATAATGTAGAACTTGATCATGCGGGAAGGTGTGTTATTCATCGTGGTTTTCATCATAGCCTCCTTATTTAACCGCAATCTTAATTACTTTTTCGAACCGGTTAGTGCTTTCACTAACAACCACTCTGGCAAAGTAGGTACCGCGTCCAACTTTGGTTCCTGAAGAATTCTTCAGATCCCATACTATCTCCACCTTGTTCGTTACAGTGCTTGGTACAGATAGGGTTCTTACCTTCTTGCCGGCAAAGTCGTAAATGGACACAGCCAACTGGACGTTATCATTTCTGCTAAGCACAACTTTGATAGTTGTGTTAGTTTCGGCAGGATTGGGATAAGCATTGGATGATTCGCTGATCACCAGTTCAGATGAAATCAACTGACCGTCATCAATGTTGCTTGGCGGACTTTCCACACCGTTATAGACTGCTTTTACCATGTATTGGTAGATAACGTTATTCTTAATGGCATAATCATCATAGTAATAATTACCACCGATCTTATCGTTAACAGGGGCAGCATTCAGAGGTGCAATCGGGAACCCGCTTTCAATATCTCGCTTACGATATACATTGAATCCGTCCAGTGCACGGGTAACATTGGGCATGTTCCACAACACCCTGATATGAGTATCGTAAACCTCTGTCCACACATTGATAGGGGATAAAAGCAGAGTGTAGTTCGCAGAGTTCTGCGCACTATCAACCCAATTGGTTAAGAAAGCCTGAGCTTTCACCACCCAGTTCTGTCTTATTCCCTCTATGCTAAGTGAATCAGCATATATGGGTGAGGTTGCGGTTACATCAGTGCCATCCATCGTGTAACGGATAGTAGCACCGGGAGTAGCACAACTGATTCCCAATTTGAATCCCGCACCATAAGTTACATTGCCGGGATGGCTGAATGCAGGGGTAGCAACTGTTCCGGTAATGTTATATACTCCAGTAACCACTTCACTCGGTATCCAACCATCTGCAAAGCCCTTCAGCTTGATATTGGTGATAGCTGCCATGGGCAGGACAATGGGATTCACATATGCAGGTGAGCTAATCGTAGGCTCTGTGCCATCAAGAGTGTATCTGATGATAACCCCAGAAGAAGGCAACTGAGCTGCTGCTACTGTGATGCTCGGTTGAGTTGTATATGTCCCGGGGATCGGATCAAATGGCGTGGGGCTAAGGGCAACCTGACCTGTGATCCGGTAAGTGGCACTGATCACATCACTATCAATCCAATTGGGATGGAAGGCTTTGGCTTTGATAGTGGTAGTGGTGTTTAGTGGCAAGCTAATGTTGAGATCCGGTGTGTAAACATCAGATATTCCCGTAGGATCATTACCATCGGTTGTGTAGCGAATTGTGGCTGCTTCCGGATTGACACCAGCACTTATCTGAGCACTTTGCGCAGTTGTGTAAGTGGTGCTGGGATCAAGATTGAACAACTGACCTGTGAAGCTCACTTTGCCGGTAATGATGTAGTTGGCAGTGTAGGTCTCACTGGTAGTCCAATCCGTCTTGAACGCTTTAGCCTTGATGGTGGTAACAGAAGCTAACTCCAGAGGTATGGGTTGGGTATAAATGAGTGATGCTTCTGTTGGCTCGTTGCCATCCGTAGTATAGTGGATTACCGCACCCAAGGTATTGGTGGTTGTGGATATTATCACATTCTGAGCTGAAGTATAAATACCAGATTCAGGAGTAAACACCGCAGTGGTAATCTGTACCTGACCGGTGAAGTTGTAATTTATACTCATAATCGGGCTTGGCAACCAATCCGTCTTGAACCCTCTTAGTTTAAGGGTAAAGGTGGAGTTCATTGGCGACACAAAGGAAGCAAACAGAGGTGAGGTAACGGTAGGATCGCTGCCGTCGGTTGTAAACCTTAGACTTGCGTCATTTGGCATCAGAGAACCGCTTGCGTTTATGGTCTGCACAGTTTGGTAAGTACCAGCAGCTGGCGTAACGGATATTCCTGCTATACTGACCTGACCGGTTATAGTATAAATTGCCGTGTAGGTAGGACTGGATATCCAGTTTGTCTTGAATGCTTTGATCTTAAGCGTGGTGCTATTCGCAATTACAATGGGTGACGCAGGATTATACACGGCAGAGGTTGCTGTGGGCTCCGTTGTGTCCGTTGTATAGCGGATAGTAGCATCCGAAACTACTGTGGCTGTTCCCAGGATGATTGCATTACCTAGGCTTACATTCTGCGCTATATAATACTGACCGGCAGCAGGTGCGAAGGTGGGTGTAGCAATATCCAGGGCACCAGTCATGATATACTGAGCGCTCAACACTATACTTGGTGTCCACCCGGCTAAGAAACCACGTACCTTAAGGGTTGTGGTTGCATTCATCGGCATCGCAATTGCTGCGCTGTATGCAGGTGAGCTTTCTGTAGGGTCTATACCGTTTAGAGTATATCTAAGTGTGGCACCAACAGGAACAGTAACGGTATTCAGTGTAACTGAAGTAGCATTATTATAGGTTCCGGCAGCAGGATTAAACATAGGAGTGGTGAGCACAACCTGACCTGTGAAGGTGTAGCTTGCACTAATCACCGCACTCGGCACCCAATTCGCTTTGAAGCCTCTGAGTTTGAGATTCAAAGTCGAGGCTAAAGGAGGAGTAAGGTTTGTAAACAAGGGCGAGGTAGCGATAGGATCAGTTCCGTCGGTTGTGTATCTAAGAACTGCATCATTGGGAACCAAGGAACCCGTTGTCGTTATTGTTTGAGCAGTCTGGTAAGTTCCGGAAACTGGAGTTATGGCAACGCCAGCAATATTAACCTGACCTGTGATAGTATATATAGCACTATAGGTGGGGCTGGAAGTCCAACCGGTTTTGAATGCTTTCACCTTTATCTCGGTAACTGTATTCAAACCTAATGCGATAGGGGTTTCATAAATAGGAGAGGTTTCGCCGGGTTCATTACCATCAGTAGTATAGCGAACCACAGCACCTAAAGTGTTTGTAGTATTGGAGATAACTACATTTTGGGCAGTAGTGTAGATTATGGATGGATCAGGAGTAAACACCGTTCCGGTAATCAACACCTGACCGGTCACATTATACACACCTGTTGTGATCACACTAGGAAGCCATCCATCTTTAAAGGCTCTGGTTCTGATGGTGATGGATTGGTTAGCTGCCACCTGGATCGGCATAGTGTATGGCGTGGATGTTTCATTGGGATCACTTCCGTCGATGGTGTAACGCACTGTTGCATCTGATGGAGATGTTGCAGTATTTATCGAAACAGCAATCGGAGTGGTGTACATGTCCGGATTGGGACTGAATACAGGATCTGTCATTAACACCTGACCGGTTACGTTGTAAACAGCGGTTTGAGTGACAGAAGGAGTCCAATCGTCCAGGTACGCCTTCACTTTCACCGTGGTAACCATCCCTAATGGTGTGAGGATTGGATTATCAATTGAATAAACAGGTGAAGTAATGGTTGGTTCAGTTCCATCTACAGTATAGCGACAAACTGCATTTGCTGGTGTCGTCGTGCCTATTTGAACGGACTGTGCTGTAGTATATGCACCAGCTGCAGGAGTAAAGACAGGCGGATTAAACACAACCTGACCAGTTATGGTATAGGTAGCCATGCTGGTTTCACTCGGAATCCAACCGGTTAGGAAGCCCTTTACTCTTAAAGTAGCGCTTCCATTTATCGCAATACCTTCAACTGCACTATAAGCTGGTGAAAATTCATTCGGCTCTCCCCCATTAAGGGTGTAGCGAAGGATCGCTCCAGCAGGAACGGTATTACCTGTAAGATGGACTGTTTGTGGGGTTTGGTATGTTCCGCTGACAGGATCAAACATGTTAGTAGGTAACTCAACCTGACCCGTTACAGTATAAACTGCTGTATAAACGGGACTGGGATCCCAGGTTGCCAGATAAGCTCTTACTTTCACTGTCGTTGTGGCAGCCATCGGCAGAACTATTGAACCGGCAGTATAGATGTTTGAACTCGGGGTTGGGTCTGTGCCGTCCATAGTAAATCTGATAATGGCACCCGCTGGATTGGTGGTACCTATTGAAATGGTCTGTGCGGAAGTAAATGATCCGGGTAAGGGACTGAATACAGGATCATTAATCACCACCTGACCGGTAACATTATAGGTTTGAGCAACAGTCTGTGAATCCTGCCAACCGTTACGGAAGGCTTTGGCTGTGATCACCATGTTGCTTGTGTTCAACGGAACAGGGATAGCTGAGGTGTAGAGCGGTGAACTGGTGTTATTGGGAATAGTTCCATCCGTAGTATAACGGATAGCAGCACCCTCTGTAGTGGAACTGAGCTGCACGTTCTGAGCAGTCTGATAGGTTCCACCCCCAGGTAAGAATGTAACATCTGCTACCGTCCCGGTTACCACGTAGTTCGCAGATATAACCGCAGATGGTATCCAGTTCTCACGGTAAGCTCTGGCTTTGATGAACATGTTCGTGTTATAGGGAACCACTATGGGCATGCTGTAGAGTGTGGAGGCTTGCGTTGGCTCGTCGCCGTTTGTGGTATAGTAAATTGAGGCGTTGCCAGTAGTGGTGCTCAAGCTCACATTGATGGGTGTGAAAGAACTGGTTGTTCCGGGGTTGAATACAGGGTTAGCAACCACAGGAGTTACCGTACCAATGGCATAGGTTGCGGATACAACATTGGAGGTAATGTATCCGGGTTTATAGGCATAAGCACGGATGGTCATATTCTCCGTTACTGAGATCGGTACGCTGTACACATTACCAACCGTTTCCGAGGGAGTATCACCATTGGTGGTGTATATAATGATAGCATCACCGGTAGCACTTCCGAGGCTTACAAGTCTTGCGGAATCGTAGGTGCCCGCAGGAGGTGCGAAGCTAGGTGCGGTAGTATTGAAGATGTAGGTTTGGCTTAATTCTGTAGTAGCCCAGGTATCAAGAGTTGCTTTTACGCGCAGGATTCTTATTCCGTTATCGGTAATGCCACCATTCAGGCTGATACCTCCGGTGTATGGAATGGTTGGATTACTGCCATCGATGCTGTAGAACACGTCTGCATTGGCAGGATTCAAGCTTATCACGCTAACAGACTGCGCATTGTTGTAGGTGCCTGCAGCAGGAGTTAAGCTGAAGGATATAGCACGTACATTATATACTGCCGTACCGGTAGCGCTGGTTGTCCAGCCCTGGCGATACGCCTTGGCTTTGATCACTACGCTGCTACCCTGAGCAAGATATATACCGCCGGTATTATACAGAGGCGACATATCGGTGGGTTCGGTTCCATCCAGGGTGTAACGGAAATAGACTCCAGCTGTTGCACTCGACAAGAATACCGTCTGTGGAGTTGCATAGGTTCCCGCAGGAGGGTTGAAGGTTACATCAGCAATTTGGCCGGTGATGGTGTATTCGGAAGTAACCACCGGACTCGGATTGTAACTGGTATCCTCCATATATGCAATAGCACGAATCATAGTATATGAATCTGTGGAGAGTTGGATTGGGGACAGTGCGTTAAACACTTGTCCATAACTTGAAGTAGGAATCTCTCCATTAGTCGTATAGCGTATAAAAGCACCTGGTGTACTTGTACTAATGCTTACAGTCCGGGGGCTGGAGTATGTTCCCGAAATGGGATCAAAGATTGGCATTGCCACCGTGGGAATGGGAACTCCTCCAATACCATAGATACCAGTTACTATCGGAGAAGGATTGTATCCTGCTTTCCAAGCAAATGCCTTGAAAGTAGTATCTCCATTAATGGTTATCGGAGCATTGTAAACATCCGATGCCACCGTTGGATTGTCACCATTCATAGTGTAGTAGATTGTTGCACCTGAGGTGTTGCTAAGGATGGATACATCAATCGGATCGGCATAATAACCAGGAGTAGGATTGTATACCGGCATAGCTGCATTAAACGTATAGATATTATTCCCAAAGACCTGATTATCCCAGCCGTCTGCAATTGCAGTAACTTGCAGATTAGCATTGCCATCAAGCATAAACGGACCAAAGTACTGGAAGGCATTGGGATTTGAGGGAGAAGGAATACTTCCATCCAAGGTGTACCAGACCTGCGCTGTGGGAGGTACTGGATCAGCGATGGTGATCAACTGAGCACCGGTAAATGTTCCGGGGGCAGGAGATAACAATGGCTGTAGGAAGGATGTTGAATTAGTTATAGTGTAGGTAGCCGTCTGGATATCGCTGGCTGCCCATCCATCTTTAAAGGCTTGTGCGGTAATCGTTATCGAGCTGTTTACAGGCACATAAATAGCTGAGGTATATGGCATATCAGGCACACCGCCGATTGTGGTGGTGTAGAGAATGTATGCACCTTCTGTAGCTGTAGTAAGGATCACCTGCTGAGCATTGGTATAATTTCCGGCTGCAGGATTAAAGCTTACTGCTGCAACCTTGTTGTTTACCACATAAGTAGCAGTGGCAACCTGGCTGGCGATAAATCCTTCCTTATAAGCTCTTGCCTTTATAGTAAGAGTACTGTTAAGCGGAACTGCAATATCTGCCACAAAAGGCGTGTCGCTTTCTGTGGGATCGATACCATCTGTACGGTAATAGATCGTAGCACCCGGAGTGGCACAATTAATTTGGACACTCTGAGCCGTGGTATATGTTCCTGCTGGTGGTGTGAAGGTAGGAAGTGCTACCAATTGGTTTGTCCCGATAACGTAAGTTACTGATGCTGTAGGTGAGGGTAGATAATCAACATTGTATGCACGGGCTTTTACTGTCTTACTTTCACTGATCAACATAGCAGAGGAATATACCGGAGATGTGAGGTCAGGATCTGTCCCGTCAAGGGTATAATGCACAACCGCACCATTGGTAATAGAACTTAGTGTTACCGTTTGTGAAGCAGGATACACTCCGCCAGGGATATTAAACTGTGGTGTTCCTGCCTGGAATGAATAAGTTCTGCTCAGCATTTCAGATTCTGTCCAGTCATCCTTGAAGGCTTTAACCTTAACGGTTACATCGGGTGATCCGTTGATAACATCGTTAGCATCTATACTGAAGGGAGCACCGTTATACAATGTTGAGGCTGGGGTCGGATCACTGCCATCAGTGGTGTAATATACTGATGCATCATTGGGAACGGGTAATCCAAGAGTAACGGTCTCTGTGTTTTGATATATTCCCGATGCAGGTGACATGCTTCCCAACACTACCTGACCGGTATAACTGTATGTAACCGATGCCATCTCGCTGGGCAACCAGTTACTTAGGTAACCAATTACTTTTACTGTTGTAGTTCCGGTAATCGGGATATTGTAACCAGCCACATAAGCCGGAGATAACTCGTTAGGATCAGCACCATTCAAGGTATAGCGCAGAGTCGCTCCAGGAGGAGTTGTAACAGTAGAAAGGGTCAGGGTTTGTGGGCTGGTGTATATGGGTGCGGGATCAAGACTGAACAGATCCGCTGCCAGCAACACCTGACCGGTCATATTATAATATGCAGCATAGATAGGACTGGTGATCCAATCGGTATAATATGCCCTGGCTTTCAAGGTCATCGGCACACCAAGCGGTACGTTAATAACACCGGTATAAGGTGTGGAAGTTTCGTCAGGATCACTTCCATCAGTTGTGTAGAATACACTGGCACCGACTGGGACAGCAGCATTGATCGTTACTGTCTGCGGTGTGGTATAAGTATCTGAAGGTAAACTAAACACAGGTTCAGGAATCATTACTGTTCCATTGACCGTGTAAGAAGCAGAATAGGTCTGGCTGGCTTCCCACCCGGTTAAGTAGGCTTTCACCTTCAAGTTCAGGGTGCTGCCAACAGGAAGAATGAATGGAGTGCTATACACGGGTGAAGCTATAGTAGGTTCATCACCATTGGTGGTATAGCGGATAGTCCCACCAACCGGATCGGTTAAGGAATTTACGGATACGATCTGAGGAGTGTGATACAAGCCTGAAGCTAAGCTAAACACAGGAGCTTCAATTTCTATCTGTCCAGTTATTATGTAAGTAGCGTAGGCTACCTCGCTGGGCAACCAGTTATCTTTGAATCCTCTTACTCTGATAGTAACGGTTCCATTGCTTACAATTATTGGAACACTGTAGGCTGTGGAGCTAAGCGTAGGTTCACTACCATCAAGAGTATAGTATAACGTCGCGCCTGCAGGTGTTGTAGTGGTATCCAATGGAACGTTGACTGCGGAAGTATATGTTCCTGGTGCGGTTATAAACACGTTTGCAGCCAGTTGTACTTGTCCTGTCATTTGGTAAACACTCGTATAAACCGGACTGGGTGCCCAGTTTTCTTTATAAGCTCTTACCTTTAATGTTGTAGTTACACCCATTGGCATTAACAGTGCCCCACCATATACGGGTGAGCTTTCATCAGGGTCGTTGCCATTCATAGTATAATGCACCACAGCATCTAAGGGAGTAGGAACATTAACCACAACACTCTGGGCTGCGGTGTAAATACCTTGGGTGGGAGTGAATACAGGCGCATTAATCGTTACCTGACCGGTATAGTTATAGGTAACAGACGCTATATCACTTGGTAACCAGTTACTTAGGTAACCAATTACTTTTACTGTTGTAGTTCCGGTAATCGGGATATTGTAACCAGCCACATAAGCCGGAGATAACTCGTTAGGATCAGCACCATTCAAGGTATAGCGCAGAGTCGCTCCAGGAGGAGTTGTAACAGTAGAAAGGGTCAGGGTTTGTGGGCTGGTGTATATGGGTGCGGGATCAAGACTGAACAGATCCGCTGCCAGCAACACCTGACCGGTAAAGGTATAATTAGCACTTAACACATCACTTGGCAACCAGTTTAGCTTAAAGCCTCTCAGCTTAAGGTTTAACACCGATCCCAAGGGAGGATGTAATTCGGAAAACACAGGTGATGAATCCGTAGGAACACTACCATCAGTTGTGTAATGCAGAACAGCATCAACTGGGCTTAAGGCTCCAACAGTGCTTATTGTTTGCAAGGTTGCATAATTATCAGGAGCAGGGGTTATGGTCAATCCTGCAATACTTACCTTACCTGTAATAATGTAGTCCCTGGTAACCGTATCACTGGAGAAGCCATCCTTGAAAGCCTTTGCTTTGATTACGGCAGAAGCATTCAGGAGGAAGGGATTCACATATTCTGAATCAGCAAGAGTAGGTTCATCTCCATTAGTTGTATAATGGATCACCGAATCAGTCGTACGGGGGTACATGAACACATAGAAAGGTTCATAGAAAGGATTGGTATCATCTTCAGGAACCACAATCGGACTTAGCACAGTCAAAGGTTCTATTCTGTATGTACCGGTAAGGATGCCTGAAGGGTTGCTTCCTGCTTTAAAAGCTTTTGCATTAATTGTTGTTGTTGAACTGACAGTAAACGGTGCAGAATACAACAATGCAGGTATTTCGGTAGGCACAGATCCATCCGTGGTATAGTATATCCGTGCTCCGGGGGTAGAGGTGGAAATGCTTACATCCACAGCATTGTTATAAGTACCGGGGGTGTAATATACTCCTGCCACATCATCGAATACTGGGGTTGCAACCGTTGGGATGGAGATTATATACTGGGCATAAACCACCGGTGAGGGCACCCAACCGGCTATCTCAGCTTTAGCATACACAACCTTTGTTTCGTTAATTGCCAAAGTAACCGTATAAGGCTGCCAACCTTCTCCCTCGTACGCGTATGATATAGTGGCACCGGGAGTACTTGTAATTTCTACAGGAACGGGAGCGTAATTATATACTCCGCCGGGTAAGTTGAATATAGGAATGGCAACTTGTTGGCTTATTCCGTATGTTTGGTCGAACTCATCACTATGCAACCAATCCAAACCATCTTTCTTATAGGCAATGGCACGGATTCTGGTTGTAGCAGATATTGCGATGGGATCTGAATATACCAGAGAGCCAAGCCCCGGGACACTGCCGTCTATGGTGTAATGAATATCTCTGTTGGGGGTTGCAGAGGTAAGGGTGATAGTTTGAGGGCTTGTATAAACCGTAGGTAAATGATCTGAGGTAATTGGTTTCACCTTCAAATCATAGGATTCGGTTACGACATCAGATGGAACCCATCCAGTAAGATATGCTTTGGCTTTTAAGGTAGTAATCTCAGTTATGTTAACTGCTCCACCGTATGGGGTTGAAGTTTCATCCGGTTCAGTTCCATCGGTCGTATAATAAATAAGCGCATTAATTGGATTAGCACTGATGGTCACCGACTGCGGGTCATAGTATAAACCGCCAGCAAGAGAAAACACAGGTATCTGAAGCTGTCCGTTTACGTTGTAGATAACTTCCACGATGTCCGAACTAGTCCAATCCGCTCTATGAGCCATGGCGCGGAGGCGAGTGTAACCATATCCTACATCAATTGGGTTCACATACCTGGTAGCGTTAACATTATCTAATGTAGGATTGCTACCGTCAGTAGTATAGTATATGGGATCCCCACTTGACACAGTTAAGGTCGCAGTGAAAGGTAAAGCAAATGAGTTAGAAAGTGGATTAAAGACTGGATTGGGAACTTTGAGGTTATACACATTGGTTACTATCGGTGAATCCTGCCAATTGGCTTTGCTTGCATAAGCTTTCACGGTAGAACTCTTATCCACAATGAAGCCACCCAAACCAAATGTATATTCATTGTAGGTAACCCCGTTATCGGTGCTGTAGTATATTGTGGCATCCTGATAATTATACATCCTCACCGTCACATTATCGCCATAGGTTCCGGATACAGGAGTAATAATGGGGGCATTAAGCTGGCCATTGAAGGTATAAACAGCGGTGCTGGTAGGAGAGGTTAACCATGAATCATCAGCAACATCTGCCCAGGCAGTTACAGTTATTGTCCCGCTAATGGGGCTGCTGACATCAAATGCTCTGGCATAGTCTTGCGGAACATCTCCATTAACACTATACCAAATTTTTCCATCCGGGGCTTCTATTATCACGTGCACATTAGTCCCAGCTGCATACTGTGAAGTGGCTGGAGTAATTGTGGGAGCTTCTAATACTTTTGTCACTTTATATGTTGCTACACCGCGGCTCTCAGTCCAGTTCTCCAGAACAGCCAGTGCTTTGATGGTAACGCTGGCGGGACTGTAATTTAAATGAATGGCACCTACATACGGTGTAGATGCTATGGTAGGTTCATCACCATTAGTTGTATAATATATCTGTGCAGCTGGTGGATTTGTGCTTATGGTCACGTCAATAGGATCATAATAAGTGCCGGGAACAGGCTGGAATATAATGGTGCCAATATTATTGCCAACAATGTAGTTTTTTTCTGCAATAAGAGATTCTTTATAGCCCGCTTTATATGCTCTCGCCCTAATCATTGTGGTGGTTGTTAAGGTAAAAGAGCCTATGTAAGGGATAGATGTTTCATCAGGATCGCTACCATCAATGGTATAATAAATCTGCACACCTGCAAGAGCGTCCGTTATACTAACTTCAATCGGAGTAGCATGTACCAATCCAGGTAAGTTCGCTGAGATTACGGGGGTTGGGACAGTTGGAATCATCGTATAAGCTTTCTCTGCTGTATCGCTGTTTACCCATCCGGCTAAAAATGCTTTTGCCCTATATGTAGTTGTATATCTGCCACTAGCGTCAATAGTTAGTGGTAATGGAACGGTATAGATAGGTGAACCTGCATGGGGTTCGGTTACGCCATCATCGGTGTAGCGTATCTGTGCTCCGTCATAGGCAAACATCGCAACATTTATATCTGTGTAATGGTCTGTTGCGGCGGGCGTAAACGTAACATCCGGCAGAAATTTAACGTAATACTGTTTTAGTGCTATGGGGCTATTTACCCAAGTATTTAGAATAGCTACTGCTCTAACCTGCCAGTGACCTTGTCCTAAGGAGAATGGTCCCGCATAAAGTGTAGAAGTTGCATTGGGAACACTACCATCGGTAGTATAGTAGATGCTTGCTGCTGCCCAGCGAGGATCTCCCACGGGTAGCGATATCGTTACAATGATATCTGCTTCATACATTGCTACTGCTGGGTAGCCGACAGGTTCAATTAATGGAGAAGGCAATGTGCCTGTGATCACGTAGGCTGCCGTTTGATGTAAACTCGGCAAAGTTGTAAGAAGAGGCATGGGATCGGCATATACCTCAATAGTGGTATTAGCAGCCACATGAATTGCTGTACCATTATAACTCTGGTATGCGCCTCCATCTATAGAGTAATAGATAGGTGCATTGGGAGGTTCAGTAAGGGTATTAATAAATACGTTTTGCGGGGTTGAGTATGTTCCCGCTGGGGGGTTAAACACTGAGCCATTCGGCCACATAGTTAACCTTGTCCGGTTTTTAACCGGGATACTGAAGCTGTGTACTTCACTCGGCATGTAATCCGGATCAGATGCAGTGTATTCTGCCCACCATGTTATGGTGCTGGTGCTATATATAGCAAGGGGTAAATCCGCCGGATTGTACACATGAACCACACCATTTATGCTATAGTAAATTGTGGCGTCTGCAGGAATGGTGGCAGGAATGGTAAAATCCACCCAAACACTGTCATAAAGGCATACACAATAGTTACCATCTAAATCTGGTAGAGGGTATGTGTCCATTATCGGTGCAGCAAAAGCCACCTGACGGCGTATGTCGTAAGTGTGCGGTGCTGTAACGGCACTATCGTCCCAACCTGCGATCTCTGCATAAGCGACAAGATTGTGCACCGTCTGAGGTGCTAGCAGAACACCGGTCCCGGCATTATACAGAATCCAGTTTAAGCCGTTATCCACACTGTAGTAAATGGTGGCACCAGGTGTGCTGCAGGTGATATGCACGGGAAAATCTACATTAGAAGCATGAATCCCGGTACTTTCCACGAACTGAGGCGTAGCAACCATACCTGTCATGTTGTATATCTGAACCTTATGTTGTGATTCAGGCAGGATCGGATGCGTGAACCAGGCAGTGATCGTATAAACATAATCCTGAGGAGGAACAGGTATTGTGATGGGACCAGTATATACCTGAGGTTCCGCCAGAGAACCAATAGAAGGCACCAGTGGTGGCACTGCCGTGGTATAGTAATAGATTGTAGTATTAGCAACTCCGGGAGTTGACAATATCACGTTTTGAGTAGTGGAAAACGTGCTTAGGTTATTAGAGCCATAAGGATTAAACACCGGTCCATCAGGACTCACTGCAATATTCCAAACATGGTTCACAGAATAACCACTATTATCTGCTCTATCCCTAACAACACATGTTAGAGTATATACTCCGGGAACCCGGAAAGGATTTAGATCCGGAACCGTGTAATCCAGAGTACTTGTTGTGGATTCAACTCTGGAGAAAGGAACACCGTTCAGATCTCCTTCCAGAGTCCAGGTATAAAACAGTGGTTCTGTTACAATGGAGCCATCAACATCACTTGCAGTTACCCCAAAGGAAGTTAAATCATCCTGGTTAATAGTAATATCTGTCGTCTGGGCTGCATAAGTTGGATCATTGGTAGGCCAATAAGTATCTATAATTGGCGGATCATTAACAGGAACTACATTAATTGCAAAGCTTGTGGACACATGCTGAGTAGCTCCTCCTGCAAGATTCTCCACAGCAGTAACAATAAAGTTCTGTGTCCCGTTATAATCCGGATTGGGGATGAAGGTAAAAGACTTGTCATTGCCAAGGGTAGCAGTAAACTCAATATTAAAGGGGAATACTGTCTGGGTTATATAAACGTTGTAACTCGATCCATCGTAGATTTTAACGATGTTTGCAAAGTTTATCGTGATGCCAACCTCAGTATCTTCCTGCATGGTATATACATATCCACTACCCACATTGGGTTCGGTGCTATAAGTAGGGAAATGGAAAGTCGGCAGATCCTCATCATTCGTTACAGTAACATTTATACCTTTGGAAACTGGATCAGACAGACCACCGCCGCTATTAACCCGATACAAGGTAATCCAGACCGGCTTTGTGCCAAAGAAATCTGGGATTGGTGTAAACCTCAGCTTGAAAGGAAAACCTGCAACAGGGGTTACGTCAAAAAAGGAAGATTGACTCCACCCTATCTGAAGACTATCAATAGGTGTTCCACCTGTAACCTGAATATAGGGGGCAAAATCAAACTCCCAAGGGGTATCTTCCAAGAAGACCTCCGGGGCTATTGGTAAAGCTGATGGTGTCCCGGGTAACCAGCCATAAGCTCGAACCAAACTGTTACGGTAATCAACTTCCCTTAGTAGCTCCTCTGTTAGAGGTGCATCCTTTAAATTCAAAAAACTAAGCGCTTGCGCACTTACCGCTCCGATACAAATAAGTGCTATGAATAGAAGAACTGCCTTTTTCATAAACCTACTCCTTTTTTTATATTAAAATTCTAAGCATGAGTTCCCCAAACGGGTTAGAACACCACTACTTTTTACGTAAACATTTACTATGCTTCTGAAACTGAACGTTTTATCCACAATTCTCATCATGATGCAACAAAAGTAGCCTAAGCCTGTATGTCAACATATTTCTGGAGCAAACAGGCTTGCAGTATCATTACCGAGTTGTGATTATTTCTGCAGCATGTGAATGCGCTTTTCCTACCATCCTACTGTCAAGTGACAGCTCCCTTGCTTGCCGAAGCTGTTCTGAAAGCAAGCTAACCGGGATCCCCTCGGGCTATATCATGGTGAGATCCCGGTCAGTTCCGCATCGGTACTGCTTCGGAGATCATGCACGAAGCAAGAATAACTGATGTATCTTAGAATTGTAAATCAACCTTTAAGAGATTGATATGATGATATTTTATGTAGCTTGTCTGGGCTTTAGTGGATTTTATTCCACAGTACAAGTTTCTTTTGTTCGCGGATCTGCCCTGGAGTGGGTATCTCAATAACCTCTCCGTTGTCAAAATCCCTCCCGGTGTAATACATGCAGGTGGATATGCTCATGGGGGTAGGTGTAAATTCCTGAACTTGTTCCACCTGGATATTATGTTTAATCAGCCAGTTTCGTAGAGCAAGGGCATCCTCTTTACTCGTTCCTGGGTGTCCGATAATTAGATAAGGAATGATCTGCCGTTTTAAGCCTTGCGCACCTGTAAAGGCAAAGTATTTCTTGCTGAACGCCTCGTAGCTGCTGATATCTGGTTTGCCCATCAAACGCAAAATCTTGGGAACACTGTGCTCCGGGGCAAGTTTTAGCCTGCCTCCGGTGTATTTGAGGGCAATTTCCTTAATATATCTATCGTTGGTTATCGCCATGTCGTGCCTGATACCGGAAGCGATAAAAACATGTTTAATGCGGGGCATATTGCTGATTCTGTCAAGTAATGCAAGCTGTTCATCATGTGTAAGCACCAAGTTTGAACACATTGCCGGGAACAAACACGAGCGGCGTTTGCAGGAATCAGGAAAGCCAAGTTTACAGCGCGAGGCATACATGTTTGCAGTTGGACCACCCACATCAGATATTGTCCCACTGTGCTTTGCTGCTTCCCTTACGATAGAATCCTGCGAACGGGATTGAATCTTGCGTCCCTGATGGCAGGCAATCGCACAGAAGTTACAGCCTCCATAACAACCACGATGTGAAGTAATAGAGCTCTTAATCTGCTCGAAAGCGGGAATAATGCTTCCTTTATACTTGGGGTGGGGAGCATATTCGTAGGGCAATGCATAGATACTATCCATCTCGGCATTCGTAAGCTCCTTTGCAGGTGGATTATGCTTCAGCCAACGTCCACCGGTATATTGGTATAGAGCTTGGGCATTGCTGTATTCGGTGAAGAGCTTAGTCATGCGATAAAAAGTAAGCTTATCCTTACAAGTATCTGCAGGAGGAAGGATGATACTTTGGAGTGGCTTGGATCCTTGGGTATCTTCTGATTCGATTCCTTCTTCAGGTTTACCGGAAAACACAACTGTGGACGGAAGAGATTGGATTTCTGTAACAGGAATACTTTTAGCTAACAAGGTGGCAAGCTCACAGATTGGCTTCTCTGCCATTCCGTATATCAGGACATCAGCTTTGCTATCAGAAAGGATGCTATTACGGACTTTATCCTGCCAGTAGTCATAATGCGCAATCCGGCGCAGCGAAGCCTCGATCCCGCCGATAATAACCGGCACACCTTTATAAAGTTGTTTTAAAATATTCGTATAGATAATGGTAGCCCGATCGGGACGCAATCCAGCCACACCACCGGGACTGTATGCATCATCATGCCGTAGCTTCCTTTGGGCAGTATAATGGTTCACCATGGAATCCATATTCCCGGCAGTGATACCAAAAAACAAGCGTGGTTTGCCAAGTCGTTGAAAATCCTCCACACCTTTCCAATCAGGTTGAGCTATAATCCCCACCTTAAACCCCTTTGATTCAAGGCTCCGGGCTATTATCGCAGCCCCAAAACTGGGGTGATCAACATAAGCATCTCCGCTAATGATGATGATATCAAGGTAATCCCAGTGCCGTGCTTGCATTTCGGCAGGGGTCATCGGTATGAATGACATTCTAACTCTTTATGATTATGTAGTTTTGGGTTAGTCCGTGAAAGTAATAAAAGAGGGGTGAAAGCAACATCAACTGCCTTCACCCCAAGCTTATTAATTTACGGGTTACAATCGTTAGGGATTTACCCTAATGATATTAATCGCCTGAACGCCTTTGTCTGTTTCCATCAGGTCGAAAGTAACGTACTCGTCTTGCTCCAGAACCTTAAGTTCACGGGGCGAATTTGTAACAATAGACTTCCAGTGTACAAAGTACTCTTTGCTGTCGTCAGTAATAATAAAGCCATAGCCTTTATTTTTGTTAAACCACTTAACTCTTCCTTGCATAACCACCTCACAATAATTCTAATTAGCCATGAATCTAAATTGCCATTTTCCGTCAATAGAAAAAGCTTGCTATTTGTCACCTGCCTGTCTAAAGAATTCAACACTATTTTTTTGTTGACGGTTAAACGCAATTCAGTATTGTGGGGAGTGTACAGAATTTGATACATGAGGAGTGAAATATGAAATCTCGGATTCTTCTGGTCGATGACGACAGACTGTTGCGTGAAGTGATCGGAGATTTTTTATCTATGCATGGCTATGATGTTGATTTAGCAGAAGATGCCAATCACGCCTTAGCCAAGTTCTCGCCCGGTAAATATCAGTTAGCCCTTATCGATTTGGTAATGCCGGGCAAAAATGGACTTGAACTTATGAAGGATCTGTTGGAAAAGGACACTGAGATTTTCTGTTTGATAATGACCGGTTACCCTACTGTGGATTCTGCCTATAAATCTATGATTGAAGGTGCTTCGGATTATATAATTAAACCCTTCCAACTTATGGAACTGTTAAACACTCTGGGAAAATACACATAATTATGGCTTATTCTATTCGGTTAACTCCTCCCGAGCCTTGTGGGCTAAAGCTGAATCTGTGGAGTCAGCCGGATTTTATGCAAGCAGTAGCACAACTACATAGAAGAGAAGCATTTCATCTGCAATGCTTCAAGGGTAAGCAATTGGTTGCCCTGTTACCTATTTACGAAAAGAAATTACTTTCATATCGTGCAGTTGTTAGCCCCAGTACCGCATATTATCAGGGCTTGAACATGTGGATTGAAGATAGCTCCCGCCCGGCTCGAAAGATACTGGATAATCTCCAGGCAATTAGGCAGATCGCTGCATATCTTCACGATAGATACAAGCGCATCCATTTTAATCTTACACCGGACACATATGATGTCCGTGGTTTTAACTGGGAAAAACTGAAAGCCAAACCGCTTTACACATTTGTTAATGATTATTCGGAGGCAAATATCCCCTTACCGGACGAAAGTAATCGGCTATCCAAAGCCAAACAAATGGGTTATCGCTTTGCTGAGGAACTAAGACTACCGGAATTCATGAAGCTAATGAAGGTCTTAAACGGTAAGAAGAACATCGAAATGGGAATCAGTTTCTCTGCACTGGAAGAGTTTTTCCTGAAGCTGTATAACATGAGAATACTGCACCAGTATAACTTGTATCTTGAAGACCGGATTGTTAGCAGCAATATATTACTGAAAGATAACAACGGAAATGCCTACACGGTGCTTCGGGCAACAGAAGATGAAGCTTTGAAGAATGGAGCCAGCAGCTTACACACCCTATTGTTGATAGATAGCTTGAAGCATGAACTATCCGAGCTGGATTTCTGTGGAGCAAATGTACCTGATGTTGCCAGATTCAAAACTGCATTGGGTTTGATATTGAAAGTGTTTTACCAAATATCCCTTTAATGAGCTTGCATAAGGAGCAATAGTGAGTGATTTTATCATCTGGACATTACAGTTAGTTTATGAGGTGAGATGAAGAAGGTTGTTGTATTAAAAGGCGGAAGCTCCCCTGAGCGGGAGGTTTCATTAGTAAGTGGTAATGAGATAGCCACAGAACTGCGTAAATCAGGCTATGTGGTTACAGAGCTTGATCCACAAGATTACAAGGATTTTACTTGTTTTCTTGAAGCACTGCGGAAAGCTGATCCTCTGATTGTGTTCAATGGTTTGCATGGTGGCAGCGGTGAAAATGGAGAGATACAAGCTGCCTTGCACATGGCGGGGTTTAACTGCACCGGTTCCGGCTTCAAACCTTGCTGCATAGCAATGGATAAGTATGTAACCAAGCTTGTGGTTGCTCAGGAAGGCATCCCCACCCCCAAACATATCCTGATGCGGGGAGATATGCTGGAGGATTATAGCGACCCGGAAGATTATGCTACGTTCACCGCTACCCTTGGCTTACCCATTATAGTAAAGCCAAATGATGCAGGATCGTCTGTCGGGATAAGCAGGGTAGATAGCTTGGAAACACTTAAACCTGCTGTGCAAGACGCATTAGCTGTATCCTCTAATATATTGCTGGAGGAATATATCCCCGGGAGAGAGCTTACGGTAACTATATTGGGTGGAAGAGCTCTTCCAGTGGTTGAAATTAAACCATTGAACGGATGGTATGATTACAATAATAAATACACCAAGGGGACAACGGAATACTATGCCCCCGCGGAACTGGATGAATCCGTATCTCTGCTTATTCAGCTTTATGCGGTAAGGATCTGGAAAGCACTAGGGCTAACCGGATATGCCAGGATAGACTTCCGTTATGATGATGTTAAAGCATATTTTTTAGAAGTGAATACGTTGCCGGGAATGACGTCCCTAAGCCTCACCCCCATGGCAGCAAAAGCAGCAGGAATTCCTTTTGATAAACTGCTGGAAACCATAATAGAAATAAGCCTGCGTGAAGCAGGGAGGTAAAAAATGAAATACTCTTATCTATTACTTCTGGTATTGTTACTTCTACCCTTAATGGGATGGGCTGCGCTTAGCGCGTCCTTTTCACCAACCAGCGTGGAAGTAAACAACATGAACACTATTAGTTTTGATCCAAGTGATCCAAATGCACAACCAATGTTAACACATTTGACCGTATCAGGTATACCCATTGAAGGGCTTGACCTCAAAGTGGGCGTTTACTGGAATGCACCACAGGGAGCAGGATTTGAAACTGGTAAACTGGTAGTAGCCGATTTTGAATCCAGACCAAACACTAGCTTTCCGGGTGGAACAGTTATTTTTACAAATCAGGAGTTAATCTCCGACGTTGGTCACCCTGATTTCCAGAATAAGGGTGATAGCGAAATCTCGGTTAGCGATGTTATTAATGCTAATCCCACTTTAAAGAATGCCGTTTTAGCAGGCTATTTCCCGGATGGTAATTTAGAGCTTAGAATCTGGGTTCGCCCCAAAAGTGAAAGTACTTGGGATGTCCCAGGAAACGTTGATGCTCAATTTTTTATTAAAATTCGTAATGCCGGGGCGATAAACTTGTTGACACCTGGTGTGGCGGCTGGACAAAATCCTCCCCAGATCAGCGAACGCCCTGTCAGCTTTCAGTGGAATGCAGTATCAACAGGTTTTAACAAATCTGCATTAGTGATAAAAGAGTATCCTGCAAACAATCCTCCATCCTTAAACTCCATAGAAAACACTGGCAACCTGTTCTATCAGAATGATGACGTAGAGAGTGGGTTTGCAGATTTCCTGGCTTTTAATCCCGGAAACTATTATGCTTGGCAGGTTAGTACAAAACTCTGGAACGAATTCGATTACCATTCTACCAGAAGTCAGGATAACAACCTGAACCTAAAAAGCAACTGGTTTGTGTTCAGGTTCGTTAATGAATCCCAAAACACTTCCCAGGCTGCTGCTGATATGCAAGCTCAGCTTAATATGCTTAATAACACAACCTTGCGTAACCTGATAAGCCAGGGATACAACCCCGTGGGAACAGTTATATATGAGGGCAGAACCTATACGGGACAGGATGCTCTGGACTTGCTTTCCGGCTTGGTTGGCAAAGAACTACAAATCCAGCTTAAGGACTAAGGAGGCGTTCCATGAAAAGAATTATTATCACTCTCATACTCACCTGCATTGTATTTGTGATGTTTGCAGCAGAATCTGTTGCATTGCTCTCTGCCTCCAAGGGAAAGGTCGATTTATCCCGTGAATCCAAAGCCATAAAGTTCCAGAACGGTGATCTCCTGAAGAACAATGATGAACTACGCACCGGAGGCGAATCCTTTGCTGCTTATAAGTATATTGACGGCTCTTCATCCATCAAAGTCTTCTCCAATTCCGTAGTAAGAATCACTGCCAATCGCAGCGGTAAAAGCCTTAGCAAGAAGGTAGTGGTTAACAAGGGCAGTATCTTCACAAATGTAAAGCCCAAAACCGGTGCTTTCATTGTGCAAACCCCAACCACGGTAGCTTCCGTAAAAGGAACAGGCTTTCTTACTAAGCTGAATGAAAAAGGGGATTCCTTTTTCATCGTTACAGATGGCGAAGTGGAGTTAAAGATAATGGATAGTGAAGAGGTCAAATCCGTCCCTGCCGGCAATACAGCCATTATAGACGAACTTGGTAATTATGAAATGCGTGCCAGCACCGCAGAAGATACTTCCTCTATAGAACAGGCAGAGATAGAATCGTCACAAACCACAGAACCCAAGACAATCCGTATCCCGGTGGTTGATGCTACCGGTAAAACCAAGTATATCGAAATTACTTATTAATGAGGTGGATTATGAAAAAGACATTATTGCTCTTGCTAATCAGCATCTTAAGTCTATATATGTTTGGGATTTCAATCCAGCATGCCTCGCCTCTCACCTATGGGTTTGGCGAGGATGTTAAGCTTATGGTTGAAGTAATAGAGGGCTTAGATACAGTGTCCTCCATGAAGGTTTATTTCCGCAATGCCGGAGATATTCCCTGGATGTCCGAGATCGTTACCCAAGAAAGCCCCGGCTCAGTGTATTATTGGGCTACAATCCCCGCAAAATACTTTGCAGATATCGATATGGAATACTATTTTGAAGTGCAGCTATTAGATGGTTCTGCCGAAAACTTCCCTCCCTTAGATGGAATCACTCCCAAATATACCCTCATTCCTAAGGTCTTGGAAGGCGAACTATCTGAAGGCTTCGTTCTCCTAACCGAAGAAGAAAGCGTTTCTGCTGATGAAGGCTATCTGCTTGCGGTGTCTTTCTTTGCTTTGGAAGAAGATATTGATCCTGCCAGTATCGAAGTGTGGGTAGGTGGCAGAGATGTAACTTTTTCTGCTCAGATTGCTGCCCCCACTATTCTATACCGAGAAGAAAACCCCACTCCCGGAATCAAGAAAGCAGTTATCAAAGCCAAGCAGGGGACAACCACCATCCATTCCAATGTTTGGCTAACAGAAATCCTTCCCGGAACAAAGAAGCGCACCCTACCATTTACAGTACGGGGAAGCGTGAATTTCGCCTCCAACGTTTATAGTTACACTGATCCCGATGTAACCCCCGGAGTTAGCAATAACGATGCAGCCTCCTGGGCAGATGTTTATGGCACCTATGGAATAGCAAATATGCAAACCAATCTCTACGTTAGTTCCTTGGAGAAATCCAACCAACAGCCCGTAAACCGTTACACCTTAGGGGTACAGATTCCCATGTTGGATATCTTTGCCGGTGACTACTCTCCATCATTAAGCCAGTTCACACTCTATAACAAAAACATCCGTGGATTGTATGCCCGCTTTTATGGTAAAGTAGGTTCTCTTACATGGGCGCATGGTCAAAGCGTCCGCATGACCACTAATGAAGCAGAAATACCAAACCCCAGTGGAAGGATACTTAAATCCGGAACTTTCAAACAGGAAGCCATAGCAGCAAAAATCTCTGTAGGTAACGATAACGGATTTTCCATGGGCTTAACAGCTTCCCGTCACAGGGATATAGTAAGCTCGTTGGATAGCCTTTATTATAAGGTTACTTACACTCCAGCCGGTGCAGATACTGTAACAACCTATTACAGCACTCTGGCAAAAGACAATGCGGTCATCAGCTATGATATGAAGATAAACATCCCTACCCAGAGTATCATCATAGGCGCAGAAATAGCCGGTTCCATGCTGAATAAAAACACCATCCCGGGAGCTATTGACAAAGAGACAATAGGGGAATATACCGGAGAAGAGGATTTCCCCATTGACCCCGCAGATTACAGCGACATCTTCGTGATCAATAAGAACCTGGAGCCGTTCATGCCAAGCCGAGCCAACTTAGCCTGGACAGCATATTTCCGCGCATTTATCTTAAATAACCTGATAAACGTCCAATATTCTGAAACAGGTTCTGCATTCAATGCGCTTGGTGCCTCCTATCAGCTTAACGACAGCAGAGCACTGTCTATCACCGATCAGCTTAACATCGCCCGTTACTGGGTGTTTTCAGGAGGTTACAACCTCACTTCTGATAATGTGATGGGACACAAGAGCGAAACAAATACTTACAACTCCTGGTATATCCAATCCATGCTCCGCATAGACAAGTTCCCCTATTTTAAAGCTGCTTTCTTCAACAACGTTG
>CAYSGM010000009.1:0-40496 GCA_964430595.1 uncultured Candidatus Cloacimonas sp. | reverse complement strand
ACATGGTTATTGGCAAGGCAGGCAAGCCAGAGATGTATATCCTTCAGGTAGTTTAGCGTCTTAATATTGGTTTTAAGTCTAGGCTTTTTTAACAGGTTTTCTCCCTGATCACTTTGTGCAAAGCACTCAAGGTTCCCAACCACCAAATCGCTATCCTGCAATAACTCCCCAACTTCCTTGAAAGGGTTTTCACCAATTTCATATAAGCGATTATAATTGTCGTTTAGGCTTATATCGCCAAGAAAGGAGATCTTGATTTTGTTGTCCATACTATCTTTCACTATTACTCATCTGAATTTCTTCTATCCATTTCTTGAATACCTTTGGGTGTTTACAACTGATTACTTATTGTTTACACAAACACAATGTACATTGGATTATATGCTGTTTGCTACTACTTTAGTACATTCTTTATAGTTGAATATCGTGTAAGCAAGTTTCTTACCATTTTCTCCTATGATCCTAGCTTTTTCTGGATTATTTAAACACTCGCTAAGTTTTTGCACATAGGAATCTACAATATCTGGTTCTGCGATATAAGCATTCACACCATCTTTGAAAAACAGTGGAATATCGCCAACGCTGGTTATGACAACCGGTCTTCCTGTGGCAAGATATTCACCCAATTTTGTGGGAAATCCATATTTTGCTTGAATATTATCAGGCCGAGATAAAGCCAGACAATAGGCAGTTTTAAGACATCCTATTACCCCAATACGACTCAATGCTCCTGTAAAGACGATCCTTGATGATACATCATCTGGATTTACGAGCTCAAGTATCTTAGCCATTTTCTCTCTTCTGGAGTTTTCCCCCACCAAAACAAGGCGGGCTTCGGGAAAGTTATCCCTAATCTTGAGAAACGCAGCTATAAGATGATAAACCCCATCTTTCTCACCATACATAGTGCCAACATAAACGATATCTCTCCGTAAAACTGAGGTCATTTTCTCACTAAAATCACTATGACCCTGGATATTATACCTATCAGGTTCAACCATCATATTAAGGATGCTAACCGGTGTATTAAGACCCCTCGATTTCAAATATTCTGAAAAAAGGTTACGCAAAGAAGTTGATATCACAAAGATATGATCAACTCTTGAAATGAACAATCGATAGTAGAGAAAGAGGTTTATTCGCTTTATAAGTGATTTACCGGTGTTTATTAAAGGATATTCTGTCCTTTCATGAAAAACCCTTATTCCATTAGTCTGCAAAATACCAAGACAGTATCTTAGTAGGATAAAACTGTCTCCCACCGTAAAACAAGCATCTGGTTTACATCCGGCATCTAAAGAGTTTATGTATTTATTTAAGCGAGTAAGAGCAAGCATCCTCAGCGAATAATTAACAACTTCTGCCCCATAACCAATATAGCGCTTGGAATAGAGGGGAACAAATCTGATTTCTTTGTATCGTTCATCGCTTAAAACATCATTTGTTGAAGTTGCAGACAACAAAATCCACAAAACGTTGATCTCGTTCTCAATCAAACCCCTTGCAATCGCCAACAAACGATTAGTAGAGGCAGAAGAAACAGAGAAATCGGTTGATGTAATAAATAGTATTTTCTGCGGTCTACCCACTGACATATTCCTTTTTCAGAATCGGATTATAACTTTAATCAACGTAACGATGGATTGTAAGAAAGCGTAAAGTTCAATAAGACTTCTGGTGTCTCGTTAAGTTGCACTTATGGCAGGCTAATTAAAAAATTTGAGAGTCGTTTCCCATTGATAATGTGCGAGTACTTATCGTAAACTAACTTCTTTCCATTTTGGGCTACTACCATTGCAGCATCATAATTATCTATTACATACTTCAGTTTGTTTGCGTATGCTACGCAATCATCAGGTTCTACAAAATAAGCGTGTTCCCCATCAACTACATGCTTATCATTCTCACCAACACGCGTTAGTATAGCTGGCTTACCGGAAGCCAAATACTCACCTAATTTTGTGGGGAATCCACCGCTGGCTCTATTTGTATTTGGCTGCGAAGAAAGCAATATGTGTGCATTAGTTAGTATTCCAGGAACATCAACACTATTTGCTTTCCCCATTAGAAATACTTTGTTGGTAAAGTTCATTGACGTTATTAATCCCAACAAGTACTCTTTCGTCTTCGATGTGGGGCACCCATAAAGATGTAACACTATATCAGCGTACAGACAACTGATTTTAGAAAAAGCTCTAATAATTAAATCTACGTTATCCTTAGACAACTCCATGTTCCCCATATAACATAGGTACATTTTGTCTTGTTTGTTGCTACCTGCTATGTATCTCTCTTTTATATTCTCAAACACAGAAACATCTGTTATCACGGGCATGATATGTGTTGGCTTGGGACAAATCCGGTTGTAATAAATGCTCAATGCCTCAGATATAAATACATATCCATCGTACCTTCTCAACACAAGCCCATACAACCATTCTTTCCAAATGGGGACTTTGTTTTTCAATTTGTGTCTTATGGGGATGGGATACTCATCGGCAATAAATATGATTTTTGCCTTAATCCTTCTCGCTATTACAGAGTAAACATACAAGTGAGATATCGTATCGGTACTGACTATTATACAATCGTACTGATTGGGATTCGAAAATATCATATAATAATATAATCTCACCATTGCACGCACTAACCTCAACCTTGAAATGCTTGCTAATCCCCTGAAAAATTTGTTTTTGCTCTTAGATGATCCGTATGTGTGATTGTATTTAATCCCCTCGAATTCTCCGCCCATTTGGCCATCCAAATCAGGAAATGGTAAAATTACATTGACGCTAACTCCATTCCCTACAAGCCCCTTGGAATAAGCTCTAATTCTATTCGTTGGTGCCATACCATAAGGAAACCTATACATTGATATAATACAAACTCTCATTCTACGCTCCAATTTCTTACGCTTTTGCGACAATATGCATCTTCATGAGCATATATTGTCCGCCTGATATTCAATTATCTAACTCTATATGATTTGCACTTGTATGATCTTTTTACTGGTTTTGAATAGAATCGGAACAAATATTAGAAAATAGGTCATTACATTTACCTGCATGTTTTGCGAAAATAACACAACCAGCAAAGATAAGTACAGTAACAACAACTGTATATCCCTTAGACTCGCAAAATTTAACACTCGATGATAAAAGTATATGTTCCTCATGAAATAGAGAAAGATAACCAATCCCCAAGTCCTCATAAGACCCGTTAGTCCATTTGTACCTGTAACATCAATTCCTTCGAAAGAAACTCTGTCATTTATACCCAAACCAAATGGATATCTGGCTACTCTGGAAATATCATACTTAGCAATAGATAACCTGTCAAGTTTTATACTGTTATACCCAGCCTGGTAAACAAACTTATCATTCCTTATAGTATCAATATTATAGTTGATTTTTTCACCAATAAAATTGAGTGAATATAGTCCATATATCAATAATATCATCAATGGAACAAATATAACTGTGGTTACTACGGTTATTTTCTTAATAAACGCTGCGCCCATAAGCAGTGCCAAGGCTAAATAACCGCTTGTAGAAAATGTGGTTAATATTCCTGCTGCATAAATAAAAAATGGAATGTCAAAGGCAATTCCTTTTGCCAGCCATCTATAGCCGATAGCGATGACAATTATCGTAGCAAAATATCCAGGTTCCCACATAAACCCAGAATTTCTAAAAAGTCCTCCACCTAAACCTGTAGCCATTCTTGCATTAACATAAACCATTGCAGACCAATAATTAGTGTTGTTTAGTAAATTGGTGTTCGTGAACCTTTCAAAAACTTTCGTTAATCCATTAAAATATGGCATATATAGCCAGTTCAGAATGTAAAGTGGCAAAGATAAGGCTGCCAACTGAAGAAATAGCCTCTCCAGCAATGTTAAAAACCTCAATCCAAACATATCGAGTATCATATATGGAAATATAACAAATGTGATTCCCATCCTTATCACTATTTGTATTTGCAGATTTCTTCCAAACACTAATGAAGATACTATATTAAGTACTAACCATGCGGCAAAAATAATGACAACTTGATAATTAAGTCTCCTCTTTCCCACCAGATAAAAGAAACTCGATATCCCCACAAAAACCATAGCCGCATAAGCAGTTGGAAAAGTTGTTGTGTTAGATATCATAAGCATGGTGCAAAACACAACAACACGTAAAATAATATCACTTATCATTAAAAAGCTCCATTACACATAACTACCTGCAATAATATCAATATAAGTAGATTCAAGTATAGCACTATATCTCTCCAGCAAATATTTTCTTTGCTTCTACAGCTTCGCTGAATCCCAGCAAATGAGCAGCACCCAAGTAACAAGCACCGCCCGCAAAAAAACCGCTTAATAACCGTAGAAGATTGCCATCTACAAAATGCGTTGACAACCATATAACTATTGCCATAAATAGGGTTAGCAATATTGTGGGCATGATATCATACACTTGTTGTATTAAACTATAACCCAACAACTTCTTTATATATTGGGCATTGATGGCTATCACTGTTGACGAAACTAATACTGATCCAACAATCATTGCTTTAACGCTTATTGAATATGTTATCAAGAGGGTAAGCGTAATTAATATGTCTTTTACAATCTCTAAGCGAAGAAACAAATCTGATCTACCCTTAACATGCAGAAGGATAAGGTTCAATGATAGCATTGGATATAGTATTCCTCCAATGCAAAGCAACTGAAGTAATGGTATAGAGGAAGCCCATTTATCTTTCAAAGTAAATAGGATCAGAGGTTTTGCAAGAAGAAGCAGACCTGTCATTAACGGTATAACCAAGAACATAACCATTTTCAATATTCTGCGAAAAGCAGCAATCAATTTTATATTATCATCTTGTAATCGGCTAAGAACAGGGTATGTGACAACTTGTATTGCAGAGGTGATGTTCATGGACGGCAAGTCAGCAAATTGTTTGGCTCTTGAATAAAACCCCAAATCAGATGCGCTGAAGAACTTACCAATCATTACAGTATAGATATTGTTGAACAGAGCCCCTATAAAACTTGTTAACATCATTTTTGAACCAAATGAAAAAAGCTCTTTTAATGAGTGCAATGAAAACTGCAGTCTTGGCACCCAACGCTGAAAATACCATAACAAAGCTGTATTAACCACGTTGCCGATAAGCGATTGATACACTAAAGACCATACTCCATATCCGTTGTATGCCATCACGATACCGGCTATCCCCGATACTACTATAGACATCATGGTTGCCATGGCTTGTGATTTAAAATCTAACCGAACCATCATGCGTACTCTTTGAACTAACCCAAAAGCATTAATTAATACGTTTATACCTAATATTGGGACGATTCTGTTAAGCAAAGGCACATGAAAAAAATTCGCAATCAGATGGCGGCAAAAGAATAAAACAGCCCAGCATACGAATGATACAATAGCATTGTAATGAAACACAGTTGAGTAGTCTAAATCAGTTGCATTGGGCTTACGAATCAATGCAGATCCAAAACCGCTACTAACAAAAACATCCGATAAAACTAAAAACACTGCTATAAGTCCGGTTATTCCATAATCTGAAGGCACAAGAAGACGAGCTAAAACGACTCCTAAAACAAATCTAATTCCATACAAAGATATCTTTTCAATAAAATTCCATTTTAACCCATTTACGGTTTTTCTTTTTAAACTGCTCACAACTACTTAACTAGTTCTCCTTCCCTTAGGCTTAATTCAGTGCAAATTGCTTCAACTATCAGAGATAAATTCTTTTTATCATATAGTTTATCATGTGGAAATGGATTGCCCACAAAACTGCGCTCGACTAATTGGGCAGCATATAGTAGGAGCGCTTCATTATTAGGATAAATGTATCTTTCACTACGAATTTCATCCCTTAATTGCTCATAAGAAGAAAATTTATTCACATAATCATACTTATCATAAAACGTCTTGCCGAGTAAGTAAACTGGTTTGCCCATAATAAGAGCCTCCCAACCTAAGTGGCTGGTAAGTGTGATAACAAGTTTAGATTTCTTTATAACCTCAAAACTTGATATTGTAGAAGGTAAATACAATAACTGACTATTCTCCCTTAGAAGTCTCTGGAATTTTGACGTTAGCAGCATACCCGCTTGTGCTGGATGTTCTTTTACTACAAGCACTTGCTCAGATCTTATGCACTTTATTATGTTCTCGATTAGGGCGCATTGGTTGCTGAAAAATTCTGACAAATAATAGAGTGAAGCTTCAGGTTCATAATGTAAAGGGTATAACACAATTTCTTGACTATCTATCTCTTCAAGAGTTGAGTAATTAGGAAAAAGTGATTTAAATGCCCTTTCGAAAAATAGCATATAAGCATCACCATGGCTTTCATAGAAATTGTGTTCTTTTTTCGTTCTGCCTATTGCCAATTTTAGTATTCCCTTTGATGCGCTAATTAATTGACGAATTTTCATCACATTTTCAAAAGGTAAGATATAAAATGGCTTCTTCTGTTTGTAGATTATATCACTGAAATACTCGGTGGCAACAGCTATAGACGCTTTTGAAGGTTCCTTCTGAAACGTCGCGGCTTTTAGAGATAAACAAATGGGATCGTCTATCCAATAAAACAATCCTCTAACTGGACAACACATCCATGCCAAGTATCTGATACCTCTTTTCCTTGCTTCAATGTACATCACCTCTGCAATTTCTATTGCTACCAGTTCATTTAATACAGCTATAGGTTTATATTTATCAAATATTTCAGACCAAAATGACACTTCTTTAAGGAGAATTTCTAAGCGCTTCTGGTGATTGTATTTATTCAGAAATCTATCTGACTTAAACGAGGTTAATAGTTGATTATTTGCATTTATATCGGTTTTTGCAACATATGTTTCAAAACAATATTCTACATGAATCCCCTTGATGCTAAGATTATCAGCTTCCTGTTTTGTTAACGTTACATGAATAGATTCATAGAAATCTGATCCTAGTAAAGGAAACAGTTTGTTTTGATAAGAACGAGAAAACAATATGATTTTTTCTTTCGCCATCTACTTAATCCTTTTTGCAGGAGAGCCAGCGTACACTGCATTTTCTTCGACATCGCATATAAGAAGCGAATTCGCACCAAGTTTGGAGTTATTCCCCATTTTAACATTACCCAGTACGACAGAATTGGCAAATATGGAAACGTTGTTTCCGATTTCAATAATTTCATTGGGGCATCGCTGGTTTTTCTGCCCTAAAGTAACACCCTGGTATATTGTAAAATTATCACCAATTATATACCTGGGACCAATTACTATTGCTAGCCCGTGCATGACATTGAAACCTTTGCCAATCTTGGTACTGTAATACAGCTCACATCCTGTTCTGCGGCTCATTAAGCTTGCAAGAAATGGGAGTAACGCATTCTTATTGTCCTTAAGATATATCTCTCTTTCAAGTCTGTACATAAAGATAGCTTCTGCTGTCGGCTCTACTTGCAACAAATCAACTAGTTTATAATTGTCACCTATATCATATCTTCCTTGATACTTGCGGTCGAAATCATACACTGAGTTTTCTACGGCAATATCAATGAGGCTTATCAGACTTATCAATTCATTTTTAGGATATTTAGTAAATGTAATTTCAAGTAAGTGTTTAAGGTAATCATACACAATACTCATGGCTCAATAACCTCCAAAATAGAAGAGCAGGTTCTGTTCATTAGAATACGATAAGGAGAGCTTTAATTTTTAAATCATCCCGCACAACTTTTCATTTAACATGGGTTAAACTCATATACGATTATACTCAATAATAGCGTGGGCACGTTAATAACCACTAAAATAGTACTGTAGGTAGCATTAATTCAGCAATCTCCCAGTCAAAAGGCGAATCAATGTCTATGGAACTAATCTCGTCCATTACGTATTTCTTTACTTGTATGAGATCAGTCATACTATGTAAAAACAATGACTCAGCATTGATAATATATATGGCTCCGTTCATCTCATATACTACAGGGCAGTCCTGTCTCCTGGTAAACTTTCCATATTTTGACTTAATTAGCCAGCCATCAATCCCTTCTTCAAGTAAATTATAATATGGATTTGCCTTGGTGGTTTTTACGGATACTACCATCTCGCATTGCAAATTATACTCCTTTAGTGAGTCTTGGATGTGTCTTGCAGTCCGAAACGGTGATGTCACTTGCAGCAGAATTATTGTGTCAGGAGTGTATCCGTTATTCCTATAATACTCCAAAGCATGCATAACAACATCATAAGAACTCGATTCATCTTTTGCCAGATGTGAAGGCCTTAAAAAAGGGACTTTCAATCCCAAGTTTTCTACTACTTTTTTAATCTCTTCACTGTCTGTAGAAACACAAATATGATCGTCAGAAAAAACTTCTCTGGCTGCTTCAATAGTATACTGAATCAAAGGTTTTTTCCCTAAGAACTTGATGTTCTTTCCGAGGATTCCCTTCGAACCACCTCTTGCTGGAATCACGACTAAAGGATTCATGAAAAAGTCATTACCTTGATGTCTTTGTTTGCTTTCTCAAAATCCTCAAGTCTGCCTATATCCAACCAGTAACCATAAAAGGGATAAGAAATTACTTTATTGCCTTGAACAATCAATTTCTCCATAAGGTCAGTCGCATTAAAATATTCTCCCGTAGGGATATTCGCAATCACACTTCTCTTCATAAGATAAATTCCCCCATTCGAGAAATATGTATAGGAAGGTTTTTCCTTAAATCCACGTACCAATCTTGAACTAGTGTCAAGAACAGCATAGGGAACATTCACAATGAAGGGAATACCGAGCACTGAAAAATCAGCACCTTGTTCGATAAAATCTAAAAAAAACTTCTCATAATCCACATTAGTCAACAGATCAGAATTTGCAACCAATATGTAATCATGGGAAAAGTCTTTTACACGAGAAATAGCTCCAATTGTTCCTAATGGTTCATTTTCTGTTATGTATTTAATCACCACATTCTTATCTTTCCCATTTGAAAAGTAAGATTGTATCTGCTCGCCCCTGTAATTTATGCTGATCCAAATATCATCGATGCCATATGAAATAAGTTGATCAAGCTTATGCTCCAAAATCGGTTTATCACCTACAAACAACATAGGCTTAGGGGTTGTTTCAGTCAGTGGTCTTAGTCTTTCCCCCCGTCCTCCTGCCATAATCACAGCATCAACGGGAAGATAAGATTTAATCTCTCTAAAATTGATAACATTAACGATGTCATTAGCTTTGTCAATAATCGGTACTATTCTATAACCTGACTCTCTGTACTGGATAACTTTCTCTATGTCTCTGTCGCCTTTGCACAGATACTTCGGCTTTATATGCATTATGGTATCGACATAATCATTAATGGTAGCATTATTCAACAATCCTCTTCTTACATCCCCATTCGAAAGCGAACCCACAAGCTTACCATCCTTATCGATGATAAACAGGACAGCGTCTATTCCCAAGCTATCGAGCCTTGTTAAAGCTTCTTTGATTGTGCTGCCCTGGGCTAGTAAGTGCTTCCTATAAGTATTCATGTTTAACCCATTTTTTTATATCATCGAGGATCATCTTGGCTGAATCGGGCTTGTAATAAATATTACCCCCCTGAAACTTTTTCCCAGCTATCAAAGTTGCCTCATATACTATTTTCTCCGCATCAAAAGGAACATTGATCACATTTTCACTAGTCAATCTTCCCTTTTGGCGGCTCCCAATGTTTAGTACGTATTTCCCGAAAGATGCAGCTTCCACAATGCCACTGGAAGTGTTCCCAAGTAAAAATTCACAGTGCTTCATACATGAGAAATATGCTTTCGTTCCAAGATTCTCGATTAGGTGAACTTTATGTGGGATTGCTAATTTCAATTTTTGAAACATCTCTCTAAAAACTGTTCCAGACGTATCTGCGTTGGATAGTGTCACTACCAACTGATGGACTTTTGCAAGCTCAGTAAGAGCAAGATATGCTTCATGGGCAAAGTGTTCATTTTCATCATATTTTACTGTTTCTGGATGAATGGTTACCAAAATAGTTGGAATGCTAAGGTCAATATCCCACGCTTGAATAAATTCGTTAACTGACACTATATCAATGCTTTTTAGATTGTCTAAGCTCAAAGAGCCCACTATCATGCAATGTGTATCTTTCCCAACTATCTCAATAACTCTGTTAGCGTAGTCCCCTAAGGATACATAATGCAACTTGGATGCTAGGCTAATCTGATGTCGATAGATATTGTCAATTGCCCCAAGAGTTGTCTCACCTCCATGGATGTGAGCAAATTTGATCCCAAATGGAATTCCTGCATTGACTGCTGCTGCCATTTCGAACCTATCACCCAAGCAAAACACAATATCATAACTAACTAAGCTATGCGCCCATAGATATGCAAATTTTATAACTGTGAGAGCATAAGAGCATGTGATAGACTCTGGATCATCTCCTAGTAATAAGGACGAAATTTTGTGTTTGACGCAAAATCCGTCTTTCTCAATTTCTGATACAGTGTATCCGTGATATTTCGATAGATGAGTACCAAAAACAATGAGATCCATGGATATCTCTCTGTCTGTACTTATTGCTTTAAGTAGAGGAAGATAGACTCCATAATCTGCCCGAGAGCTTGTTAATACTCCAATTTTTATCATCTTATATCTGTCCATTCCAAGCGATGATCCTCGCTAAGATCCCTAACAATTTCTTTGCCTATCACCATGTCAACCATCATTGGAGATATTCCCGTTCCCGGTCGTTTCATAATTATGTGTTCAGAAGTCAGAATTGTCCCTGAGCTTAGATCACTTTTTAGGTAGATGCTTCTACGAACAATAGGAATATTCGGTGTTTCTGATAGGCTTGGTCCTTTAATGCCATTTCCACTTAGAGCAAGCTCTATGTTTCGAATAGATTTCACCATTTCTTTTAGTTCCTCCGGTTCAAGAGAAGCTCTATGATCGGGCCCCGGCAAGCTCTTGTCCAAGGTAAAGTGTTTCTCAATAATTGTAGCTCCCAAGGCAACTGCGGCGATTGGAACTTCGATACCAAGTGTATGATCAGAATAGCCAACATTCACTTTTAGGGCATCTTTAATCGTAAGCATAGCATTCAGGTTTACATCTTGCATGGGAGTAGGGTATTCTGTATTACAGTGTAAAATAGTTATCATATCTCTTTCTAATCCATTATCTTCCATTATCCGAATGGCTGATTCTATCTCACCCAGATACGACATTCCACAACTCATAATCACAGGTTTATTCATCCTCGCAATGCATTTTAAATACGGTCCATTTGTTATCTCACCAGAAGGTATTTTCCAAACAGGCATATCAAATTCTTGAAGAAGTTTGATGCTATCTTCATCAAAAGCTGTTGATAGAAATTGGATACCCCTTACCTTGCAATGATTAGCCAGTTCTATATGGGCAGCTTTATCTAACTCAAGTTTTTTAATCATTGAATATTGCGAATCGTCTTGCCCATTATCAGCTATTATCTGGTATTTTGCCTTGGCTGCATCTTTAGTAACAACGCTTTCTGTTTTAAATGTCTGAAACTTAACAATATCAGCTCGAGCATCAGCAGCTACGTCAATAAGTCGTTTGGCTAACTCCAAAGAACCATTGTGATTAACGCCTGCTTCAGCAATGATAATAACGGATCTTCTCATTGTTTCTTTCTCCTACTGTCCTTCTCTATCTTAAACTGAGTTGTCAAGGTTTTCAAAGTCTGCAATCATCCAGATACGCTTCGGACACCTTTACTCTGCTTTTGAAAGCATGGATTTCTTTTACAATAATACCTTCTGGTGTATGTTTTGAATATTAATCTGCGCTTGGCAATGTATTAATTCAGTTTGGAATTGTAGTATATCACCACATCATCCATGTTGCCAGTGAAGCATGGAAGCCTCACCAATATAGTTGCCTTTATCTCCTCAATCTGTATATTCACGAATTTCAAGAACTAACGCGAATGATAACATATGAATAGATAATTTATGGTCTGGGTCAGTCTTGGATACTGATGATTTACAGTGGCTAACAATTATTCTACAACGGCCTTAGCATCTTTGCCGGATTTCCAGCATATATCCCAGGTTGGTCAAGCCCTTTTATCACGTTTGATGCAGAACCAATAACAGTACCTTGGGGTAGATATACTCCGTTATTTATCCAACTGTTGCCACCTACAAAGCACTCATCTTTGATTACGCATTTTGCTATAGAGCAATTCGTCGAAATATGACAGTGGTTACCAATAATTGCGTTATGACCTATTATACTACCATGGTTTATAATGCAGTTCTTACCTATTGTCACTCCAGTATCTATAATGTTATATGCGAAAACTACCGTACCCTCCCCCAATGTCGCGTGTTTAGAGACATGAGCCAGAGGATGAATTATAATAGGAAGCGAAGCATTAATTTCTTTAAGTTGCTTGAAAATGCGCAAGCGCACCGAGGCACTCTCAATCTGCCCAACAGTGATAAGAAAATTCGAGCATTCTTTGGAGATGTCCAACAATTCATCATCAGTTCCTATTATTGGATACCCTAGAATACTTTGACCTACCCTATCCTTAGAATCTATAATTCCTATTATGCGATAGGAAAAGTACTCCTCCAACATATCCAATGTGATCAGGCATTGATCTCCTCCGCCAATCAGAACAAGATTCTCCTTCTGCATACTATCTCCTGTATGAGCTAGGTAAGTTAACTAAACGCTCTGAAATATTGTCTGTTATTTTTAACGTACTTTGTAAACAAGAATCGAACATAGGCAGCATATGCATCGATATCCACACAGGCCTTGTTTGGATTCTATCGTGGTTGGAAAAAGACAATAATGCGTCCCTTTCAAGTTTATTTTTCACCAAGATAGCATTCAGCCAATAGTTCGAAATACTGTCTTGAGGTTCGAAAACAAAGTCAATTTCATCAATGTTTTCGAAGAACTCATGATAAGCTTTTGCTGTTTTTCGTTTATTGATCAATATCTCCGGCAATTGCTCCATTTGGGCACAACCTAAAGCAGCATTAATATTGGGTAACCGGTAATTATAGCCTATCATGTCATGTTCAAACTTCCATTGATGCGGAATCTTGGCTGTGGTCGTAATATGTTTTGCCAGTTTGCCCAGTTCAGCATCATTGGTAATGATCATCCCCCCACCACCAGTAGTGATGGTTTTATTTCCGTTAAAACTAAGGATGCCCAGCTTTCCAAATGTACCTGTATGTTGCCCCTTGTAATAACTTCCTATTGATTCCGCTGAATCCTCCACCACAGGGATATGGTATCTGTTACACACTTCCACTAAACGGTCTATCTGGCAGGCATGACCGAAAGTGTGCATGGGAACGCAAGCAGAGATTCGTTTTAGCCCATAAATGTTCACAAATGATAGATCACAAATAGGCACAAATGAAAGAGTCGAGTTATGTCCTATTTGTGGAAAGACTACATCTCGATCCGTATTGTCTTGAGGTTTAACATCATGCTTTTCAACCTGCTCACCTACCCTTCCACAGTTATCTGTGAGTATTTGAGATCTTTCATTTGTGCCCATTTGTGGTAGGTAGAAACACTTCATTACTCCCTGCTCTTCCGCTACCACTACATTTTCAGATAACCAAGTTTCCAGAGCAACTGCAGAAAGTCCAAGCGTATTTCTATCAATATCGACAAATACAGGTTCGGCACCGCAATAGGAGATAGCATTGCATGTGGCAATAAACGTAAGGGGTTGGGTAATAACCAGATCACCAGACTCCACTCCGACCAGCTTCAACGCTATATGAAGGGCAGCAGTGCCATTTACGGTGGCAATAGCATATTTCGACCCAGTATAATCCCTGATCATCTCCTCGAATTTGTCCACATACTTACCGACAGAGGATACAAAAGTGCTGTCGATACAATCAAGAAGGTATTGTTTTTCGTTACCGGCAAAGTGGGGCTCGTGAAGGGGAATAAGTTCACGATTGGGATATAGTGAACGGATAAAATCGATTATGTGCTGATAGTTCATTTGTGATGTACCATTAAATACTATTGAAGTGGCTATACATTATAAATCCCCGGCTTGTACTTAGCCATGTTTTCCGGTTTAATAAACCACTCTACAGTCTTTTCTAGCCCTTTTCTAATTGTAAATTGTGGCTCAAAGCCTGTTAAGGTATTTATCTTAGTATTATCACACCATAATCTGAATACCTCCGAGTTTTCGGGACGAATCCGCTGTTCATCAGTAACGAACTTAACATCGCTGCACATTATGTCTTTGATAAGTTCCAACGTGTCTTTTACAGAGATCTCGAAGTTTGACCCAATATTAACAACTTCACCCAAAGCTTTGTCGCATTGTGCCAGGTCAAGAAAACCTCTGCATGTGTCTATAACATAGTTGAAGTCTCTAGTTGGGGATACATCGCCCAGTTTTATCTCTTTAACGCCAGACGCTATCTGGCTAATGATGGTAGGAATAACAGCTCTGGCAGATTGGCGTGGTCCGTAGGTGTTAAATGGTCGTGCAATAGTAAGCGGAAGTTTATAAGCATTGAAGAAACTCATCGCGATAGCATCTGCACCTATCTTGCTTGCGCTATAAGGAGACTGCGGTTGCAAGGGGTGCTTTTCATCGATAGGAACGTATTGGGCAGTGCCATACACTTCGCTGGTGGAAGTACAGATAACGCGCTTAACCCCGTTTTCCATGGCAGCCTGACATATATTCAGGGTACCTCTTACATTAGTATCGATATAACTATCCGGGGCAACGTACGAATATGGAATAGCTATAAGGGCAGCCAAATGAAAGACAACATCAACATTTTTGGTTATATGTTTACAGTAATGCGAGTCTCGGATATCCCCACAAATAACTTCCAATTCCGGGCATGGAGTAATATCTTCCAGCCAACCCCAGTAATTGAAAGAATTGTATTGGGCAAGGGCTTTAACCTGATAACCTTGAGCGAGCAAGGTCTCAGTGAGATGAGAACCGATGAAGCCATCGGCCCCGGTGACTAACGCTATCATGTTTATTCCTAATTATCAATCCACGAATTAGCACAAATTAACAATAATGTGCTTGACGTGATTCTTAAGGGTTGAACAAAAAGAAGTGTCCAACTCACCTGTTATATGCTACGTGCATTTGGTTAAACACATTTACACTTATGGAAGTGCACTTTATTATCATAATCGCTGATCTACCCAAAATCAAGTTAAAATCCATTCTTATCTTTAGTGTGAGATTGTAAAGAATGATAGAATGGAAACCTTATTGAGTGCTTATATTCATTTGCAACTATAGAATATTGTCTTAAGGATTACCCTCGAATTCCCGCATTGGTTACTCGCGATGATTTCTTCGGTATATATATAACTTTGCGGATACATGGTGCTCCAGGATAACTAGCGTTATCAAGACTGTCTAATATATAATCGTCAATATTATTAACACCCCAATAATTGTCTGTCGCATCCAAATCAGCGTTAACACTAGTATAATTGTGGGGAGCATCCCCTCTTATGAAAATGAAAAATCCGTTTGATCTATAAAAATTGTTGTTGTTTACTTTTGCATACCTGCGAGGGAATAGAGAAACCTCCGGGCTATAGTAAAAATTATTAAAGCGTATTGTACATGAGGCATAATACTGGTTAATATCAAAATTATTATTGCCGTTGAATTCGCAATGCTCTATTAATCCACTGCATGTTTGGGCATAAACTGCTATCATGTTATTACAAAAGTATGTATCTTGAATTGTAAACCCTCCCCCCACACAGGGAGTTATTCCGTGAGTAACATTATTGATTATACTAAGCTCCACCTGAAGTGAATCTTCTAAACTAAGGGCTTGTATCCCTTTCATTCTCCCATTCCGCACATTAACATTAGTAAAATATCCTCTTGTATTGGTTACTGAAAAGCCTGCAGAAAAATTTGTCAAGTCAACATTAGAGATAATACACCCCATTGAGTTAATACTTACGCCGTTCTTCGTCCGTCGGACTAATCCACTGCTAAACTGGGAGTTTACTCCATACAATGCGGCATCACCAAAATATGAAGTGGAGTCTATAGTTGCTCCGTTAATTTGATACAATCTTTGCAACGTATCAATCTTCCAGTATTTGTCTTGACTGGAGCTTTGTAGTGTATTAAAAGAATCGTAGAATTTTACCGATTCGTCTACAGCCACGTATATTCTTGCTCCGGTTTCCATGATAACCGGAGATATAAAAGAAGCCGTTGCGTTTATTATATATGTCCTATCTGCTCGAAATGTATAATTACCTAAAATCTGTCCCGACAGTGATATTGAAGGCTTGATCAATTGCTCGCCCACATCACTTGTGGCTCCTAGTGAGATGATTACATTGTATAAATATTTCACCGACCATCCATCTTTGAGTATGGCAACATTGTAAGTTCCTGTTGGGATACTCCCTATTGAGAATGTCCCTTGAGAATTAGTTACTGTTGCAAACAATGGAGATTGGCTGCGGTGGTCAAATTCTGTTTCTTGAGAGATTATCACTCCAATATTGGGATGCTCCTCATTTATCCTTACTATCGTTGTATCTAATTCTGCTAACTTGTATATAGCAACTGTAACTCCAGAATTGTCCGTTCTGTAACCTTCTGAAACTTTTGAGTCGTCGACTAAATTGATTGTCCCGGATATTATACCGGTAGGATCAGGTTCGGTTGAGGATTTACATCCTGGCAACACCATAGAAATCCAAACTAGTGCTAATAATGAGAGAAGTAACAGTATGGTTTGAGACCTATAATTTAATGTACTTTTCATGCTTACCCCAGCATTTGTTGAATGGTTAATCACTTTGTACATAGGTTGACCTGAACACAGCAACCCAGGGATGCAATCTCTATTAACCATGAACTACCGCCATCCCAGAGTAACAAAGCTGAAAGCCATTATGATTCTTGGATAATTTAACCGACTTACTTTTGTAGTATGAAATGGGGATTTGCTTTATGCAAATTGCTATTTCCAATCTGAAGACAGATGCCCCAGAACATATACGATAGGGTGGTCAATGCAATAAACCATCAAAGCCTAATCGAGATAATATTGGAAGAAAAGGTGGAGATTTCTGAAGAACTCCAATGACTTTATTCCAAAAATTCTAGAAGACCTAATACAATTTTCCCCTACCCCGCAAAATCAAAAATCATCTGATATGGCTTACCTACAAAAGCGAACAATCCAGTCTAATTAGAGTGTGATGAGGATTTTGCCAATCCAGAAATTTGAAACATACCAACCAATCAGTAACAACCAACTTCATGAACATCCCGAACACTATGCCCATAAAGCCATCTACTGATTGCTTTCATAAGATATCATTGCTATTGTTCATTTACATATACTAAACGTGGTTAACACGATACAGCTCCGCCCCATCGCTTATGCTAATTAAGGCATAAGCACTTGGGAATATAAGCTTTAAGCTACTAATTCCTTCGCCGTAGTATTATTAACAAGACACTTTGATAAAAGCTATGAATGCAAGATATGAAACGCGGGAGAAAACAACCTCAAAAACAAAACTAGCTTCATAACAACCCCTTACATGGGCATTCCAGAAGCATTCTTTGCTGTATGAAACTATATATTGTTCAACTGTAATCTCCAAGGTATCTATCATCTTAACTCATCATCTCGCTCAATAATTCATGGTGTGCGCTATTGTGAATAGCAGCCCCATACTGTCAATGATTTTTTTCGCTTTGCGCTCTCTGTATGGCTTTCATTGCAGATGATCTTAATAAATTGAACAAATCGTCCATTCTGTCTCGCTATCTGTTTTACAGCTATTCCTTGCCGGAATTGCACTGCCTGGAATTGCACGCGTCTCGCATGCAATTCCGGTATCCACACAACTCCCACTACGCACATAACTTTTTCTGCTCCTGCAATTCCGGTAATCCCACAATTTCTACAATTTCGTATCGCTGTGCCCCACACCGATACAGTTCCTTGTCTCTAAACCCCTATCACATCCCACCCTCACCCCTCTTTGTGGGGTCAAGGTGGGGTCAGATAGGGGTGTGCTTGACCGCAGGAGGCACATAGTGATCTCCAAACATACAACCATAGCCCTATCATTGCAAGAGAGTGACAGAATGCTTCCGCTTAAATATGCTCTGATGGGTTTAGGAATAGGGGGATAATGTTAGGGCGAAAATCAGTTCAATTGCAAAGTGGATGGTGGTTAGATGGGGAGATAAACAAACACCCGGCTGCTGCCATCGTAGTAAGGGTATGCTTCCACAAGGCGGTAGTCAGTAGCAAAATCTACCTTAATTGCTGTATTAAGCTTGGTGGTAAACCCGGGTTCAAGCTCTTTGCCAATGCTTAGCACTACTGGTTTCACACGGATATTGCTTTTGGCAAGAATAGCAAAATATAGATCTTCCGATTCCTCCGACCACAACACGCTCCCTGGCTGAAAGCTGTTAAAGATATACACCAAACCGGGGTGTTTGTACACTGTAATCATTCCCTGTTCCGGGTTAAAACCGTATCTGTTCAGTATTGTCTCGGTTTGATGGAGGAAAGACCACTTGGGATAGTCGTATTTTATGCCCCTAAAGTCGTTATTATGCAAATACAGCGGTTGGGAACGGTATGGATGCTGAACATATTGATACAATCCTGCTGCGATCAGATATAGAGCCAATGCCAGAGAAAGCTTCTGTGCATTAGAGGAGTAAGAAAGCAACCCTATCATCGCCAGCCCGCCCATCAGAGCAGCATAGTAATACTTAGCACCCCAATTCAGCGGATTAGAAGAACCAAGGGCACCCAAGTATGGCAGGAAAACCAGCAGTAAGATAATGGCAAGATAGCTTAAGTTATCCTTGATATACCGTAAAACTGCCAAGGTACTTGATGAGGTTTCGCTCCGGTAATTAAGAACCGCATACCCGCATAACAGATACCCAAAGAACAAGATAAAATCGGACATCAGCATCTGCCCTTGCAGGTGATGCACAGTGCGTAGGGTTACAAACATCGATACAATACATAGCGCAGCCATGTACAAAAGCACTTTGATATATGGCGGACGCGCCTTCTGTCCAATGCGGGTGCAAAGTATAACCAGTGCTGCTTTCCAGAGCACATTGATGTTGATGAATGCAATATCTTTAATAGATTTGAACAGCAGATCAGCATCGTAAATGATGTATTTGCTTAGGTATTGATGGTAATTTGCATAGTATGTTACAAAGCTTGGTTTTATACTAACCGTCAGAAACCCCAGCACCGCCAGCCACGCAGCCCAGAAGCTTAACAGCGCCCACCCCCACTTCTTGCCCGAAAAAGTAAGCATAATCGTAGCAATCACAGCAGCACCCATTCCGGTAGGAAGCTTCACTAGGATACACATGCTTAAACCCGCCCCTGCTGCGGCAGCATAGAGTAGCCTATACTTATCTCCACCGCCTACCGCCAGCACTAGCCAGGCAGTCCCGGAAATAAGGAAAAACTGGTTCAGGCTGTTATAGGAAAGCTCGCTGGGTGAACCGGCATAAGAGAACACCAGCCCGCTGAAAACCATGAAAAAAACATACGCCAAGCCATGCGACTGCCCTTTCCACCGTTTGAAAACCTTTGTAATGGCAAAGCTCAAGCCCACGGAGCTGAGTAAATTGATTATTAGCCCCAGGAAGCGTAAAGGAATTACTTTGCGCATCGAGGCGGGCAAAATGGCACGCACCAGCACATGCTCATACATGTGTCCGCCGAATTCTATAGGCTGGTTATCCTGATACCTTAGGAGGTAATAGCCTGCATCGGTGAAATCGAAAGCTTTGTCAAAGCCCCAGATCAGGACTAACAGAGAAGTGATTACAATAGCTGCTGCCAGCAGTTTCAGGGGTAACGACAGGGTCATTCCTGCTTGCCTTACTTGTCTTTACGGATGATGAATCCGGGGCGGTTCTTCACCTCGTCGAACACCCGCAGCAGGTATTCCGCCAGCACGCTGATGGAAAGCAGAATCAAGCCACAAAAGAATGACATTATGATCAGTGTGGTTGTCCAGCCCGGTACCCGGAAACCTCCAAGCTGATCTTCCCCCATCAGCTTTAAGATGATAGAGATAACGATCACAACCAGCGACATAATGAACGAGCCTCCGCCCACCCAGGTAATCAGCTTGATGGGAAATGCGGAGGAAGCATAGAAGGTATCCTTGAACAGCCTAACCTTCTTTTTAAATGTCCAGCGGGATTTCTGCCCTTTGTTGGAGGGACGCTCATAAGGGATATACACCGGATTGAAACCCAAGCGCATTACTTCGATCAGCGCGGAGGTATTGATAGGATGAATGCGGTCATTGATGATATCCGCCAGCTCTCTGTCTATGGCGAAGATATCCGCTCCCAATGGTGGGAAGGTTACATCCGAAAGCCTGTTCATCAGGAAGTAATAGCTCCGGGCAAAGAACTCGTTAAAGAAGCCGTCATTACGTTTGCTGCGGAAGGGGATTATCACCTGCGCACCTTTCTGCCACTCCCGATACATCTGTATGTAAGCCTCTATGGGGGTTTGCCAGTCATCCGGCATGATACTTACCAATTGTCCTGTTGCCACAGTGAGTCCGGCAAACACCGCATAATGAGAACTGTAGTTACGGCTTAACTGATAGGCGGAAACATTGGCATGCAACTGCTCCAATTGTTTGGCTATGAGGTAGGAATCGTCCCCGGAACCATCGTCGATAATGATAAACTCAAAATCAATCTCTTCCTTCTTAAAGCATGTAGCCAGCTTCTCATACACCGCCGGAATACGTGCGCCGCTGTAGTAAGAAAGCAAGACAACCGAAAACAAACCGTTCCTCATATTTTCTCCCCCTTGGGCTTGAAGACTTTGGCAGACCAAAAGTAGTTATTTAGCAGAGTAAAGGGGATAACCATGTAGGATATCACCCAGTTAGGATAGGTGAATAGCTTTCTGAAAACGAACAGCAATGCCATGCCCAATAGCATTCCGGAGAGGTAAACAACGTAGTAACGCAGCATCGTTCCTTTGGAAAAAGCACTCTGGAAGGTTATCAGACGGTTCAGGGTATAGGACAAAAACACCGTGATAAGATATGTGGCAACATAGGTAAGCTGTAAAGGCGTGTTCAACACTTGCAGGCTCACAAACAACATCAGCATGGAAAGTAGAGTGATAAACACCCCCACCCCGGAAAAGCGCAGGAAAGCCGTAATATTCATGCTTGTGAGTATCGCTCCAGAACTTCGGCGATATATGATGCTTCCTCCATGCTAAGAAATGGATTCATAGGCAGGCTTAGGCAGGTGGCAGCGATCTCTTCGGCAATCGGGAAGCTGGAAGAGGACATCTCGCTATAGGCTTCCTGCTGATGCGGAGGGATAGGATAGTGGATCATGGTGCCGATACCGGCTTGGTTCAAAGCTGCCTCAAGCCTGGCACGGTGTTCGCAGTGTATCACATACTGGTGCCAGCATGGCTTGGTTATTGCGCCTGATGTAGGTAGTGTATATGCTGTTACACTGGATTCCATTGCTGAATTAGCAAGTTGGCAGTAGGGAAGCAAGATATTCTTGTTTGTTATGCTACTGTAAACTCTTGCGATCTGATCTCGCTTGGCATTATGAGCTTTCAAATATGGAAGCTTAACTCTTAAGATAGCTGCCTGAAGCTCATCCAGCCGGCAATTGTAACCCTTATATTGGTTATAATACTTTTGTTTAGAGCCGTAGTTCGCCAATTTCCGTATCTTATCAGCGAGAGCTTCATCATCTGTGGTGATTGCACCGCCATCGCCGAAAGCGCCAAGGTTCTTGCCGGGATAAAAGCTGAATGCTGCTGCATCGCCAAGGCTTCCGCACTTACTGCCGTTATACTCCGCTCCATGCGCCTGAGCTGCATCTTCCAACACTTTAAGTTTATGCTTGGCGGCAATAGCCATTATCGGGCTTATATCTGCCGGCATACCATATAGGTGCACTGGGATTATCGCCTTGGTTCTGGGAGTAATCGCTGCCTCCAGAAGCACGGGATCAAGATTGAATGACTCTGCATCAGGTTCCACGGGAACGGGTGTTGCCCCGCAATAGCTTACTGCCAGCCAGGTGGCAATGTAGGTATTGGAAGGCACGATAACTTCATCCCCCTCCCCTATGCCCCACGCCTTCAGGACAAGGAACAAAGCATCCAGACCATTGCTTACGCCAATACAATGCCTGGTTCCTATATAGGCTGCATACTCCGCTTCGAAGGCAGCCACCTCTTCGCCCAGGATATACCAGCCCTTATTTAGCACTCTTGCAATTGCCTCATCAAGCTCCGGCTTCAAATCACGATAGCTTTGCCCGATGTCATAAAAGGGTATCTTATACATACTCTAAGTACTCGTTATAATCCCGGATATAATCACTCTCGTCGAAGAAATCCGAGGTTAACACCATCAGCACGCAATCTGTGGAAAAGCCTTCTATATCCACCCACAAACCCGGAGCAACGGTAACGTTATAGATAGGCGTATCCAGCATAATCTCGCGTGTTTCCGAGCCGTTTGTAACCTTCAACTGGCACTCACCATGCACGCAGATAAAGGACTGATACAGCTTTTTGTGCGCATGCCCTCCCCGTTTGTGGCTCTCTGTATTTTCCCAGATATAAAAGATGCGCTTTATCTCAAAAGGCAGGTCTCGCTCCCCCTCGATGATGGACAGATTCCCGCGGGTATCAAACATGGTGTTTACCTTCTTGATCTCAATATTCATCTGGTTCGCCCCATGTACTTTGCCAGCAGGTACTCGGTAACCACCAATTTCGTTCGCTCTGTTCCGGGGTTTGCCTTGGACATCCCAGGATGATAAACCAGTTCTATGGCACCATTGGGACTTTCTGCATCACCCACTATAATCCAACCATTCTTGCTATTCATGTGCCGGATTGCATCATTACTTACCAACTGAGAGCCGGCAAGCGGTTTCCCCGCCAGCTTTATGTAAGCCCTTATCATTTCAGAGCCGTAGCCTTTGCCCCAGGATTTGGTGTTTACCGCCAGGATCGGGGTAACAAACTCCCCCCTGTCCGTCAAAGTTATAAAGCCCACAAACTCACCCGGTTTTTCTAGTGGTTCAAACAGATAAGCACGCATCAGGTGTCTGCTTTCTTTCCACCACGCTGCTTGTTCATCCTTAGTGCGGTATGGCAAGGCTACTGTTCCCAGCATCTCCAGATTCTGGTTGTATATCTCCCGCATCACTTCCACTTTCTTGTTAGTGTCCACCCTCACGGTGCGCAGTTGCCTGCGTATTATGGTCACGGGGATAACCTTTGCGCTAAAGCATAAACCATGGCGACCACGCTGGCATATTCCGGATCATCGGATTGGGGCATGTTAAAGCCACTCTGCTTCACAAAATGCTGCTTGTATCCGCGATAGTTGAAGCTACCGTTGTTTAGTGTGGCACAAAGCTCTTCCAAACGCACCAGCACATCGCAATCGCACACTTCATCCACCAAACCAAGCTGTTCCGCTCTTTGTGGCGATACCAGATCGCCCATCAGCAGCATGCGTGCATTAGTTAAGCCTACTCTGTGCAAGATATCCCGCATTAACCCCGGCAAGGTAATCCCTTTGGGATACTCCGGGAAGCCTACTTTTATCTTATCATTGCTGTTAATAATCCGGTAATCCGTAGCCAAGGCAAGCACCGCCCCGCTCCCCACCGCATGTCCATTGATGGCAGCGATGGTAAACTTACGCGATCTTAGCACCTTATACAGCAGTATATCCAGCAGGTAAAGGGTCTGGATGGCATCCTCCTCTGTTTGCTGGCTCATTGCTTCCAGATTCATACCCGTGCAAAAAGCTCTTTCATACCCTGTGAAACAGATGATATCTATCTTGGGCATCTGCTCGTATTTATCAAACACGGTGGTCAAGTTTACGATTACCTCCGGATTAAGAGTATTCTTCGGCTCTACGTTCAGAGTTATCAGCACGATGTTTTCTAACAAAAACCTCTCTGTAACCTTCTGCTTAGCCAAGATGCCACTCACCATTTGTATGTGTTTTTCGCACCTGTGCAGGAGAGCCAAAGCACACTGAATTGGCAGGGACAGATTTGGTAACCAGGCTTCCTGCACCTATTAGAGTATTTTCACCTATAGTTACTCCACCCATGATGATTGCCCCTGCTCCAATGGATACTCCATTTCCCACTACTGTTTTTAAGTATTCATTGGGATATTGTTTAGATTTGGGATACTTGTCATTAATGAAGCTTACGTTGGGACCCACAAAAACATCACTTCCCATGGTCAGACCGTCCCAGAGGTAAACCCCAGATTTGATTGTTACATTATCGCCTATCACCACTTTGTTCTCAATAAAACAGTGGCAGTTGATATTGCAGTTTGCGCCAATTTTAGCTTCGGGCAGTATTACACAAAATTGCCATACTACTGTTCCATCACCGATATCAAGGCTTTGAACATCAGAACTTGGATGAATTCTAACCTTATCATTCATTGATGTCTCCATATTCTTTAAATCTCATCCTAAATTTATTCATACAGGCTCAGCAGATACTCTCCATACCCACTTTTCCTGATCGGCTCGGCTATCTGCTCCAGCTTTGCCTTGTCTATAAAGCCTTTACGGAAAGCTATCTCTTCTATACAGCCGATCTTAAAGCCCTGCCTTTGCTCTATCACCGCAATAAACTGCGATGCCTGCAACAGGGACTCAAATGTGCCGGTATCCAGCCAGGCATAGCCCCGCCCAAAGATAAGGACTTTTAGCTTGCCCATCGCCAGATAAGCTTTATTCACATCCGTAATCTCGTATTCGCCCCGTGCAGAAGGCTGCATATTGCGGGCAATCTCCACCACGCTGTTATCGTAAAAATATAAGCCGGGTACGGCATACTTGGATTTGGGCTGTTCGGGCTTTTCCTCCAGGCTTAGCACCTTCCCGCAGGATGCGAACTCCACCACACCATATCGCTGCGGATCCACCACCGGATAAGCGGTAATTATCGCCCCCTCGGGAGATGCGCAATCCGCCAGCCTACCCTGAATATCCGCTCCGTAAAAGATGTTATCCCCCAGGATAAGGCAAACGCTGTCCGCACCAATAAACTCCGCGCCAAGCACAAACGCCTGCGCCAAGCCGTTGGGGACTTCCTGCTTTACGTAGCTGAACTCCATCCCCAGTTGTCTGCCATCACCCAATAGCTTAATAAAGCTGCTTTGCTCTTCCGGAGTGGTGATGATCAGCACTTCGCGTATCCCCGCCAGCATCAGCACCGAAAGGGGATAGTAGATCATCGGTTTATCGTAAACCGGCATCAACTGCTTGCTAACCGCAATGGTCAGCGGGTGTAAACGGGTGCCGGCACCACCGGCGAGTATTATACCTTTCATTTTTCGTTCCGGGAGCTTGAGCAAGGTACAAGCTTTATGCACCTTGTACCGGATTAGCCCCTTACTTTTTTTTCTTAGTTTTCCAGATTTTTCCTTTGTGGCAATAAGCCTCTTGCTGTCAATTTATTTCTGAAAAAGGGGAGTTTTTGAACTGCTGGTTTTACATCCCCTCATAATGGTGTGGGGGACAGATGTGGGTTTTTGGGACAAATTTGGGGATTATTTTTCAAAAACGAAAAATAACCATGTCATTCCGATAGGCAAAACAGACTATCTACTAGCTGTAACGCAATGGTAGCTGAGCTTATCAGCGAATACGTCAATCACCGTCCTGGATAGCATTGTATATCTCCAGTTTTAGGGATTCTTCCTCTTCCTCTCCGTTCAACAGAGCGCAAACGATACTATATAACAGGTCTTTATCTATGCTTCCTGCAGCTACATGATAGCTGATATTTTCCATATAGTGAATGAACTTACCTGCTAATAACAGGTATCCATTTATCAATAAGAACTGCGCTCCCAGAGATATTGCTATGCGTTTATTGCCATCTGTGAAGCAATGAAACTTACATGATCCCCAGAACAGATGTGTAAGTTTTGCCTCAAAGCTGGGGTAGTATTCATCGTTTTTGATGTGCTCCAGCACGCTCTCAAGTTGCCCTCTGTTGATTAGCCCTATATCTCCCCCACCGCTTTTTTCCACAGTCAGGATATGCGTGTCTATTGCCTGTTGGATTGAGATATAGTTAAAGGACATTTATCCTCTGTCCTTAAGGCGTTTCATCACATCTTTGGCTTCGTCAAGGCGTTCTGCAAGTTCCATACTCTTTTCGCCTAAGAAACGTTCAAACTCTTCAGCTTGCAGGGGAGTAATATATTCCTCCAATTGTAGGTGCAAAGCATCTCTAAAAGCAAGATCACGGCTTGCCATTTTTATTCTGGCTTTTTCAATCAGTGGTTTCCAGTGCGCCTGAGATGCAAAATCCATAAATAGCTTGTCCGTTTCCCACGCAGTAAGTTTTTTACCTGTAATGTGGAATTCTTTCATCAGATAATCAGCAAATCCACACTCATAGGAAGCAACTAAATCAAGAATCTCTGCATAGAAAGTATCCCGTACCTTATCGTGTTCCTTCAGCTTGAGGATTGCCTTATATTCCGATGCTTTTTCTCTAAAAATGCTGAGATATATCTTGTCTGTATATATAGCGTATTTAATACTGCCCATGTCCAAGCAGGTACTGAGAGCAGAGGTGAATTGTTTACGGTAATTCTCCTCTGAAAACCAGGACTGAATAAAATCCTCGTCCCTCTGATTGATGTATTTTGTTGCACCACCGGTTCGCATATTAATGGTATCTATCACGATATCAAGAATTGCCTGTCTTAACAAGCGGGCTCGTTCACTTTCTACCATGAGCATAGAGAGGTTTAGAAAAGACCTGAAGTCAAATATGCCTATTTGTGGTATTTTCATGTCAACGAAATCAATTTCGTTGACATGCATCTCCTTAATTAGTAACTTTAATTGTTTCAGGCGTTGACCCTTCAATATCTCGTATCCGTTTTGAAGAAGTTCTGACTCAAACTTGGTGATGTAATTATCTATTGTTCTTGCGGTAACCTCAAAGAAATCCGCCACCTGTTCCTTAAAAAAGATCATCTTGCCCTCAAACACAATTCCGGTTACATTAATAGCCTTCTGTATTTCAGCCAAGGCAAACTGATTATTCAATATGTTCTGTCTGTCAACGTTCGATGTAGTAAGGTCTTTTGCCATTTCAATACCTCTTGGCAGTATCTTGGATGTTATCATTTGGACTACAGGAATTATCTTAATCTAAGTCTTCTATCTACGTTGTTGTTTTCTGTCAACGGGAATTTGCGAAACAATATGCACATTTATTCCTTGACTATCTTTCCGGCACGAACTTTTGTGCCGCGCATAATACTAATAAAGGTAAGGATATTATTATGGATGCAATCATCAGACTCGCCACGGATGCGGATAAGGACAGGGTAATCCACATCCTGAACTATTACATTGAGAACAGCATGGCTGCCTACCCCCAAACCCCTTTGCCGGTGCAGGCGTGGGACGGGCTGCGGTCGCTTTGCCGGGAGGGCAATCTTTGGGTTGCCGAACTGCCGGAGCAGGGCGTGATCGGCTTTGCGATGCTGAAGTGGTATATGACCAAGGACAGCTTTGCAGAGACCGCGGAAACAGGCTACTTTATTCTTCCCGGCAACACCGGATATGGCATTGGCAGCCGTTTGCTGGACGCGCTGGAAAATGCGGCTAAGCAGCTTGGGGTAAGGGTTTTGCTTGCCAATATCTCCTCCCAAAATCCCGAGAGTTTGGCGTTTCACCTTAAGCGGGGGTTTACCGAGTGCGGCAGATTGCCCGGGGTGGGCAGGAAGCAAAACACCTTGTTCGACGTGGTTTGGGTAAGCAAGCAGATATGAGGGGTTGAGGGGGTTTTAACAGGGGGTTTCGCAGCATTAAAATGCTGCGCTACGGCGGGTGATAATATCCGCGAAAATCTGCTGTATCCGAATAATCCGTGGTGCTATTCGTTAGCAATAGGGCAGACACGGGGATCTGCCCATACAAACGTTTTTGGCAGCATTGGTCTCCTATTTGGGCGGAACGACGTCTGCCCCTACGGGGATTACTCTATCATTGCCCTGTTATTGCCCACAAAGAGGGCAATGGGTGGGCAATAACAGGGCTATGGGTGTATGTTTGCATATGACTATGTGCCTCCAGCGGGTAAGCATCCCGCTATTACACCCCACCTTGACCCCACAAAGAGGGGTGAAGGTGGGGTGTAATAGCGGTTTTGAGGCAAGGAGCAGTGGGAGTTGCATGCGTCTCGCATGCACTGGGTGAACAGGCATCTTGCCTGTTGGGAGTTGTGAGGGGATTGCAAGGCGAGACGCCTTACACTCCAGTGCATGCGGGACGCATGCAATTCCGAACGCATGCAATTCCGGGTATGTGCAATTGCGGGTAAGTGCAATTGAGATTATGCAGGTTCATTCCGGAAGCTGTATTACTTGGAGCTTTGTTCCCAGTGCTTTACCCTTAGCAAACCTCACCTTGACCTCACTTTGTGAGGTTAGGGTGAGGTTTGATAGAGGTTTGCTTGCAGGGCATCTGGGATTTGGTTAGTAGGGGTGTAGCCCCATAGAGGGCTAGCAGGGGAGATCAGGGTTCTTTATGCGTGTCGTAGGTCACATAATATACATCGCCGGAATCTCCGATTTTAGCGTAGTGCTTATCCTCGAATTCCCATGTATAAACGTTGGGGTTTTTGTAGAATGATTGCGTAGAATATACATAGTCTTTACCGTGGAGTTCGGTAAGAGCTGCAAGCATTTCCGCTTCCACATCCCTACCATCCGGATAAAAGAAGTATCCCACCCAACCGGTAAGGATTCCCGATTCTTTATCCAGATAGAGGTTAATCCGGCTTAGAAAGCCATAATACTCGCTTTCGGTATCAGGATAGTAGGTAAAAGTTTTCCCTGTCTTATCCTTAGTATTAAGCCCCATTTGCTGCATCAGTGAATCGCTATGTGCAAAGTTATCTCCGAAAGCCAGCCCGAACATGCCTTTTTGGGCAAACAGCCCGGATGCAAGCAGGATGAGGAGTAGCATTATAAACAAATGCTTCATTTCAGCCTCCTAAACTAGTTATTTATTCTTTTTCAGGTTCTCTATCTGGGGTTTCACGTGGGTATGATAGCAATCCGGGCAGATGGAATGGGAGAACATGGTATCGGTATGCTCCGAGATATACACTTCCACTTCCTGCCAATAGTCCTTATCGGCACGCACTTTTTTGCAATAGGAGCAGATGGGAAGCAGCTTTTCCAGCGAAGATATCTTCTGTGCTGCGGCTTCCAGTGCCTGGCGGGAATGCTCCAGACGCAGGGCGGATTTTACTCTGAGAGTAAGCTCCAGATTGGAGAAGGGCTTGCTGATGAAATCCATGGCACCCATCTCGAAAGAACGCTTTAGTGGCTCTAGATTCTCCTCCAGGGAAGCAGCGGTGATCATAATAACCGGGATATGCTCCAGAGTGGGATCGCGCTTTATCCATTCCAGCACTTCATATCCGCTGAAACCGGGCATCATGATATCCAGCAATAACAGGTCGGGGCAATTATGACGCACATCTGCCAGCATGTTTCTGCCGGAAGTGTAAAGATGGATGTTATCGAAACCGGATTGATTTAGCACGGTTTTCACCAGTTTCAGATTTGTCTCGTCATCATCCGCCACATAGATCTGCATCTTCTTTAGGTTTACGTCCTTAATCATAGTTACTCCTGATTAGTCCTTTTTTATGCTGGCAGCATGATCGAAAAGCTCTTTCATGGTGTGGAAGCGATCGAACAAATCAATAGCCTGCATAAGCTGTTTATCCTGGGTGATAGTAACCTTGTAAGCTTCTTGGTCACCTTTCACCTTGCGCACCATTTCACTTTTCAGCGTGTTGCGGATATAGGCATTGGCACTATCCAGATCAGCAGGAGTGTATTTGATATCCTGCTTCTTGGCGTAGGAAAGGAATTCATCTAAGATGGAATCGTTTATTTCGAAGTTTTCTGTAAGCTTGTGATCGTGAGCAACCAGGTAATCCACGGTGAAATTGAAGAACACATTCTTGCGCCGTAGCTCAGCGCCAAAGAGCGTAAGGAAATCACCTTCGGAGATGATATCGGGAGTGATCCCGCCACCGCCATAAACTCTGCGCTTGTTGGCAGTGTAGTATATCTGCTTATGGTTCTTTTCGTCTTCGGTCTTAAGCTCGGTTTCGCTTAATTGCTGCCCTTTCAGCAGCTTGTCGTTGCTCATTTTATGGATGCAGCGTCCGCTTTTTATGTAATAATAAGAGGTAGTGATCTTCACGCCGTTGCCATTGGAAAGGGGGATAAGCTGTTGCACGCTACCCTTGCCAAAGGTGTTCTTGCCCATCACTAAGCCTTTATCCCAATCCTGCAGGCTACCGGCAAAGATCTCGGAAGCACTGGCAGAAGCTTCATTTACCAGCACAACGATAGGATAGTTGCGTTCTTTGGTGTTGTATCTGGTGTATAGCTGTTTATTCTCGGTGCGTCCCTTGGTTTCCACCACTAAACGGTTCTGCCCGATAAATTCGTTAACGGTATCCACCGCCTGATCCAGCAAGCCACCGGGATTATAACGCAGGTCTATAATAAGCCCGGTAATGCCGGCGTTTTCCAGGGTGGAAAGGGCTTCACGCAGCTCGGTGCTAGTGTTTTCGTTGAACTGGGTGATACGCAGGTATCCGGTACCATTATCCAGCTTGAAGCTGTAGGGCACGCTTTTTATCTTGATAGTCTCGCGGGTAATCTTGAAATCCAGAGGAGTAGATATCCCGGGTCTGCTGATGGTTATCTCCACCGTAGTGCCCACGTCTCCGCGCATTCTTTTGATAGCTTCGTCTGTGGATAAACCAACTATGGATTCGCCGTTTACTTTTACGATCTTATCACCAGCGGTGATCCCCATCCGGTATGCGGGAGTGCCCTCTATGGGAGATACCACCGTTACATAATCGCCTATTTTATCTATCTGGATTCCCAAGCCCCCAAAGGCACCTTTTGTGCTGGTGGTGAAATCCTTAAATTCTGATGCGGTGAAATATGTGGTATGAGGATCTGTGGAACCCAACATGCCTATGATGGCTGCCTTGATAAGCTCTTCATCCGAGAGATCGGTGACGTAGTTTTGTTTAAGCTTTTGCAGCACTTCACTAAACAGCTGAATTTGGGAATACAGATTAGTGCCTTGGGAGGTATTTTGGGCAAAGGCACTGGTGGCAACGGTTAGCAGCAGAGTGCCAAGCACCCAAATGCTGATGATCGCCATAAGGGCAAGCTTCTGTCTGGGTTTAATCATTTCATTCTCCTATAAGAGGTTGCAGGGCAGAGATAATCTTTTGGTGAATTGCCTCTGGTTCATCCGAGCCGTCGAGAACATAATATCTGGACGGGCATTTATTGGCAATAGATAAAAATTGATTTCGTACTCTTTCGTGAAAAGCGGCGTTTTCTTGCTCCAGGCGGTCTAACTGGCGGTCTTGAATTCTGCTTAACCCCACGGAAACAGGCAAGTCTATCAGAAAGGTGATATCGGGGATGCGACCATAGGTTGCAAAGGCGGTTAGGGTGTCGATAAGGTTCTCGTCCAAATCGCGGGCAGCCCCCTGATATGCGTAGGTGGAATCAAAATAGCGATCGCAGATCACGATCTTGCCTTCCTGCAATGCTGGTAAGATAAGCTCTCCGGTGTGTTGGGCACGGCTGGCACAATAAAGCAGTAGCTCTGTTTCGGGCTTCATTTCCGGGAAGGCGGGATTCAGTAAGATGGAGCGGATCGCCTCGGATATATTGGTTCCACCGGGTTCGCGGGTGGTAAGATAGGGCAGATCCCGCTGCCGTAAGGCAGCTACCAGCAAGCGCACCTGAGTGCTCTTGCCACTGCCTTCAATGCCTTCGAAAGTTACAAATATACCGCTCATAGCTTACCTTTCTCTTTAAATAATGGTATCATGCTTGTATTTCAGATCGTTACGCTCCGGGTGATCAATCAGGAAATGGGCACCCCGGCTTTCTTTTCTCATCAGGGCACTGCGAATCACGGCAATGGCGATAACCGCCATGTTACGAGTTTCCACCACCTCTTTGCGCACGGCATTATGCTGGTAAAAGTTATTGATTTCGTTGTAGATGTTTTCCAGGCGGGATAGAGCATATTTCAGCAACCTGCGGCTGCGCCGGATGCCCACATAGCCTTGCATGATGGTACCGATTATCTCGCGGTTGTGACTGATGATAACCCACTCGTTCTCGTTAAACACGTCCATCAAGTGCCATTGGGGGATAATGGGGAAATCAACGTGATCTTGGTTAGAATAGTGATTGGCTGCTTTATATGCCACAACCAGAGCTTCCAGCAGGCTGTTCGATGCCAGACGGTTTGCACCGTGTAAGCCACAACAAGCTACTTCTCCGGCTACGAATAGATTGCGGATATCCGTTACTCCATCTATGGTGGAGAGAACACCGCCACAGAAATAGTGAGCAGCGGGGGCTACTGGGATGGGGTCTTTGGTAAAATCAATACCCTTGCTCTTTAGCTTGCTGTCTATGAATGGGAAGTGGGTGCGCAGTTTATCTGCGGGAATACCGGTGGCATCCAGATAGCAGTATTTCTCGCCACGCTTCTTAAGCTCTGCATCTATGGCACGGGATACTACATCCCTGGGGGCAAGATTAGCCTTGGGGTGATAATCTTCCATAAAGGCGCGTCCATCCAGCAATCGCAGGATACCGCCCTCGCCACGGACAGCTTCGCTGATCAGGAAGGTATCCGAATCCGGGCTCCAGAATGCGGTGGGGTGGAACTGGACAAATTCCATGTTGGCAAGACGTGCACCGGCAAGCCTCGCCATAGCCATACCATCGCCGGTAGCTACTTTGGGATTGGTGTTATGGGCATAGATTTGGGAAGCTCCACCGGTTGCCATCATGGTTTTTTTGGCGCGGAAGATATCCACCCGGTTGTTATCTGTATCCAGAACGTATGCACCCCAACAAGAGATGCCGGGGATAAAGCCATCATCCTGCACCACATGATGCTGGGTAATGAGGTCAATAGCGATGCGGTTTTCGAAGATATCTATGGCAGAATTAGCTTTGCATTGAGCAATAAGGGCTTCCATGATCTGGTGACCGGTGGAATCTGCGGCATAGGCAACTCTGCGGCGAGTGTGCCCACCTTCCATCGTGAGAGATAGGTTTTCCAGGCTGGTGTCATAGCTTTCATCTATACGGGTGAAATCCGTGCCCAGCTCGATAAGATACTGGATGAGGGCAGGACCGGATTCGATAATCTGGCGGATAACCTGACGCTTGCCGAGTTCCGCACCTGCCTGATATGTATCTTCTATATGTTCTGCGAAGGAATCCTTGGCGTCTATGGCTGCAGCGATCCCGCCCTGAGCATAATCGGTGTTACAATCGTACATATTGCTTTTGGTAACAACTGCCACAGTTCCCATGCGGGAAACTTGTAAGGCATACACCAATCCGGCGATGCCACTGCCGATAACCAGGAAATCATGTTCGTAGGTCATTGGTTAATCTTCCCCATTACAATCGCATCCTCTTCTGGGTGACTGTAATAATTCTTGCGGGTTCCCAAGGCTATATAGCCATACTTTTCATACAAGCTGCGGGCTTTAATGTTTGAGGCACGCACATCCAGGAAAAAGCGGGTTACACCGTTATCTTGCAGTATTTGCATACTGTTACTTAGCAGGAATTCACCCCAGCCTTTACCATGGTGGATGGGATCGATGGCGAAATTGATGATCACCATCTCGTCCTCCACCCCATGATAGAAGATGTAGCCAATAACTTCATCTTCCAGCAGCAGTGTCCAAGCCCAGGGCAACAGGAAGTCCGTGAAGGCTTCCATGGGCCAGGGATTGGGAAAAGCCTTTTGTTCGATGGCATGTATGGCTTCAAAATCAGCGGGGGTTGTGGCACGCAGCCTTGGTTCCATGGCTTTATTACATCTTTTCAGGTGCGGAGATACCCATCAATTCGAAACAAATACCCATCACATGCTTTACTGTGTGAATCAACATCAAGCGTGCATGCGTGAGGTCAGTATTTTTTACACTTACAATCTGATAGCGTGCGTAGTAGCGGTGCAGCATCCCGGAAAGCTCTTCCAGATATGTGGCAAGGCGGTGCGGCTCACGGTGAATGGAAATTAGGATTAGCAGCTCAGGTAGATCGGCAAGCTTCTGGATTATGGCAAGCTCCTCCGGCTTGGTGAGCTTTAATACCATGTCCTTCTTGAAGTGTTTGGGATATATCTTATCTTTGCGGGCTTTCTTGATCATGCTGCATATCCGTGCAAAGGCGTATTGACAATAATAAACAGGGTTTTCGTTGTTCTGCTTCATTGCCAATTCCAGATCGAAATTCAAATGAGCATTAGCCTTACGGGCGATGAAGAAATAGCGGGCAGCATCTTTGCCAACCACACTGATGAGATCATCCATTGTTACTATCTTGCCAGCACGTTTGCTCATTTTAACCCGTTCACCGCTCTCGAAGAGATTCACCTGTTGCAGGAAGATAATCTCCAGCATGGTGTCATCATAATTCAAGGCTCTGAAAGCGGCACGGATGCGGGGAACATAGCCGTGATGGTCGGGTCCGAAAACGTCTATCAGCTTGGTGAAACCACGCTGTATCTTGGTAAGATGGTAAGCAAGATCAGGCACGAAATAGGTGATTGAGCCATCGGATTTCATTAAAACACGGTCTTTATCGTCGCCATACTTGGTGGAACAGAACCAGATTGCATCCTCTTTTTCGTAGGTGCATTCTGCTTCGGTAAGGTAGGATAGCACTTCCTCCACTACGCCTTCCATGCGCAGGGTCTTTTCCGAAACCCAGCCTTCAAACGTAACCCCGAATTTCTCCAGACTGCTACGCTGCATTTCCAGCAATTCTGAGAGGGCAAAATCCTTCAAGTGATCCATACGGTCTTTTTCAGTAAGCATGAACACTCTGCTGCCTTCCAGGGCATTCAACCTTTGTGCCAGGTGCTTCACATACTCGCCATGATAGGCTTCATAGGGGAAATCACCAATTTTTTCACCATGAAGCTCACGTAAACGGAGCTCCAGAGATTCTGCCAGAATATCCACCTGGTTTCCCGCATCGTTGATATAGAATTCACGCGCAGGATTGTAGCCGGTGTAGCTCATGATTCTGTAAAGAGTATCTCCAAAAGCTGCGGCACGGGCACTTACGATATTCAGGGGACCGGTGGGATTGGCACTTACAAACTCCAGCAACACCTTTTCCTGTTTTCCATATTCGCTGCGCCCATACTCCTCCATCTTGTATATCTCCCAAAAAGCCACTTGATACATTGTGGGAGCGAGGTAGAAGTTTATAAAGCCGGGTCCGGCGATTTCCAGCTTCTTATAAGCCTTGTTCTTTTTCAGTTCCTTAATCAGCTTCTCTGCTAATAGCTTGGGAGCAAGCTTGTTTTCTTTTCCCAATACCAAAGCAACGTTGCTGGAGTAATCTCCAAATTCGTTATTATTCGGGATCTCAACAATGAAATCCTTTTCATGGCTAAGCTGGAGAGCTTCCATCACCTCGGTTATGTGCTTGTGGAGGATTTCTTTGATCATTGGATTTCCTCTCCGGGAATGCGATTCTTTACCTTGTTAAACAATTCATCTATCTTGTAAAACTCTCTGGTTTGGGGGAGGAAGATGTGCACAATCATATCCCCAATATCAATCAGAATCCATTGACCGTAATCGATACCCTCTTTACTAAGTACGTGGAAGTGTTGTTCTTTAGCCATGTCCACCAAGTGATTGGCAATAGCTTTGTTATGAACGTCGGCACTGCCTTCGCAAACAACGATTATATCGGTGTAATCTGTTTTATTCTGCACATCATAGATGCGGATGTTTTCTGCTTTCTTTTCGTTAAGCCAGTTTATGATGGCTTCAAGCTTTGTGTTGCCTGCCAATATCTCTTCCATATTACTCACTAATAAACTCCTCATAATCGCTACCGACAATGATCTCAAAATCGGCACTATAATATTCGTTAACAGCACTTGTCCAACGCTGGATACCGGTCATTTTCTGCAGCCGTTTCAAATCCTGCATATCACCCTTGCGCACCACGATGATGGACTTGTCATAAATAGGCTTGGGGGTATCACCAAGACTTACGACCTCAATGTTCTTGTTAGCCAACGTTGCAGCAAACTCGGAAGCAAGCTGCTCGTAACCGCATCCGTTGGTAACCACTACTTTTATGGCTGGTAGCTTATCCTCACCATACTCTGCAGCAGCAGAACCGGACGACTTCCCAAAATAAAACACGGCTGCAACTATGATGAGCAACACTCCCACACTAATTGGAATCCATGTCTTCCACTTTCGTGCTACATTATTCTGAGGCTCGTTGTTTGTCAAATCCAAAACCTTACTCCTTGATATTGTGAAGCTTGGCGAATTCAGGTCGCAATCTGGAATATGCACTTTCGAAGGATTCCGGAATTACCCTTTCTCCACAGATCACACTCATGAAATTGCTATCTCCTGCCCAGCGCGGAACCAAGTGTACATGCAGATGATCTGCTATACCTGCTCCCGCAGCACAGCCAAGGTTCAGCCCGATATTAATCCCCTCGCATTTATAATGCTCTCTCAGTATACTTTCGGTTTTGCGGATCATGTGGCTTATTTCCATCCAAGTGTCTGCATCCAAATCGCTAAGGCAGCTCTTGTGTGCATAAGGAACAATCATCAGATGCCCGTTATTATAGGGATAGCGGTTCAGCATCACATAACAGAACTCGGCACGATGCAGGATAAGGTTTTCCTCATCGCTACCCAGCTGTTGATACCTGCACATCACACAATCTCCGGCTTTCTCACCCAGGATATAATCCATGCGCCAGGGAGAATACAGATAATGGGGATCTTCCGGTTTACTCATAGGGGGTTTCTTCTATCACATGTGCACCGAATTCAAGAATTTCATGCTCGTGGATAATGGCATTCACAAGGATGTTGTGCCCTTGCAAAATGGTATCATTACACACTGTGCTGTGTTCAAGATAGCAGTTTGGACCAATCACACAGCCCTTTTCCAGGTTGCATTTACCCCTAAGCACGGTGTTCTGGTGGATCTCCACATCGGCTTCAATCATCACATCATCACCTATGTAAATTGTGCTGGGATTGTGCATAACTACCCCGCTATTCAGCCACTTCTTGCGAATTTTATCCACGTATATATCCTCAAGCTCGGATAACTGTTCCTGGGAATTAACTCCGGAAACTTCCATCAGGTCTTCTAGTACCACAGATGATACGGTTCTGCCGGATTTGTAAAGAATCTCTATCGCATCAGTTAAATAATACTCGCCTTGCTGATTTTCATTTGAGGTCTTCCTCAGTGTGTCAAAAAGTTCTTTGGCATTGAAGCAATAAATCCCGGTGTTCCATTCTTTTATCTGCCGCTGTTCTGGGCTCGCATCCTTGTATTCAATAATCCCGCAAAGCTTGCCATCGGTATCCCTCAGCATTCTGCCATACTTACCGGGATCATCCAGGAATGCTGTCAACACAGTGCAGGCAGCTTTGGCAGCAAGATGTTCCTGATATATTTTGTTAACTGTTTGGGGAGTAAGCAGGGGCACATCACCACACAGGATCAGGATGTCCTGCTCTGGATTCTTAAACAATGCTTCGGTGATAGATACAGCATGACCAGTACCCAACTGTTCCTTTTGTTCCACGAACTCCAGATGGTCATCTTCTTCCAAACAGGAGATAACGGTTTCTTTCAAATACCCTACTACTATGCAAATGCGTTCGCACTGCATAGCAAGGGCTGTATCCACCACACGCTGTACCATGGGTTTATCGGCGATGGGAAAAGTAACTTTGGCACGCTCAGATTTCATCCGCGTACCTTTTCCGGCAGCAAGAATAATCGCTGCAAGGGCGTTCATGGTCTTCCTCCACTATTTCTTAAGTGATAGTATAACTCAGTTATGCTCTTATGCATGACTGGATGTATCATTTCGGGGATAAGGTCATTTAGCAATTGTAAAGCAAATAAGCGGTTGTGAAAATCAGGATGCGGGATAACAAGCTCCGGGAGTCCGTTCTGATGTTGGTTTTCGCGTGTATCACAGATAAGGTCTTCAGCAAGCAGGATGTCAATATCAATCAGGCGTGCTCCCCATTTCTCTGCGCGGATTCTACCCATACGGCTTTCTATCTCAAGCAATTTAGCAAGCAGCTCCTGTGGCGAAATTGTACTACTAATCTCCACCACCTGATTGTAAAAATCAGCTTGGTCAGTTTTGCCATAGGGAGCACTTTTTATCAGGCTGGATTGCCGTAACAGAGTAATTTCCGGGATAGCCGATATTGCCTTTATCGCTAGGCCTATCTGCTGCTCTGGCTCGATAGTATTGGCACCCAGGCAAAGATGATATGTCATCCGCGGGTTCGCTTTAGTTCCACTTCCACAGATTTGAGGCTACCTTGTATGGGCACGGAGGGCTTCTGGATACATATCTTTATTTTTTGCACTAATGGGAAACCCACCATCAGCCTGTCGCCTATAGTATTTGCACAGCTTTCCAGCAAGTGGAATTGATGTGTTTCCATTATCTCTTTTACTTCGGCGTACACCTTAGTGTAATCCACGGTATCCTCAAGATGCTTGATGTCTTTGTCAAGTGCCTCGTCCGTGTGCAAAGTGATGCTTACGATGAAGCGTTGACCAAGCTTGCGCTCTTCAGCGTGCACCCCGTGATAGCCATAAAATACCATTTCATTCAGGCGAATTATCATAACTTCCTCGCAATGCGAATATCCATTTTGTTGCCAAATTTGCTATCAACCAGGCGAACTATTATAAAGCTTAGTGCCATTGCTGCTAAACCAACAACGATAGACAGCAATTCGTTCATCCACTGTGAAGCAGCCAAAAAACCAATAAACAAGAAAGCTAGTGGCAAGCCAAATATTAACAGCGATGCCAGGGTTCTTCCCGAGGGTGATACATCTAGCAACACCCTGTCTCCGGGCTGCAAAGGCAGGTCTGTAGTAATCTCGAACTCTGTGGCAACGTTCTTCATGCAGAATCCATGCATGCCACAGTTCTTGCACCCACCCCCACGCTCTATTTCCACAGTTGCGATATTGCCACTCATTGCCCTAACTATGCCGCCATCTTCTATTACAGCTTCGCTCATGTACTCAACCTTTGGATGATCCTCTCGATAATGTTACTGCTGGATATTCCGGGGACAAACTCCAGACTGCTAACCTCTCCACCATAGCTCATCACGAAATCGGCACCCACAATCTGATCAATCTGCCAGTCTCCGCCTTTCACCAGAACATCCGGTTTCAACTTCTGGATTAGCTCCAAAGGTGTATCCTCTTTAAAGATGCAAATATAATCCACAGATTCCAATCCACTAAGCACGATACTGCGTTCAGTTTCGCTTACAATGGGGCGTGTTTTACCCTTCAGCCTGGCTACTGATGCATCGCTGTTTAAACCAAGCACCAGCACGTCTCCCAAGGATTTTGCACTTTGCAGGTAAAGCACATGCCCTGCATGCAGGATATCAAAACAGCCGTTCGTGAATACAATGCGCTTCTGCTGCTGATGCAGGATATGGCAAAGAGCTTCGATCTCGTTATATGGAACTAACTTATTCTTGCCCATCTAAGCTATCCAAAATTTCTGTGCAATTAGCTGTAGCAGTTCCGTGTTTTGCCACTACCACTGCTGCGGCATGATTGGCGATTAGTGAGGCAGAGATAATGTCCTTGTTATACAGGTAGGATGCGGTCATGGCACTTATCACAGTATCTCCCGCCCCTGAAACGTCATAAACGTCTCTGGCAAAGCTGGGAAGGTGCTTTATGAAAGCGTCATGTCCAAAAATGTACATTCCCTGGCTACCACGCGTTACTACCAGATGATCAACTCTATACTGACGGCAGATTATTCCCGCATAGGAAATGAATTCTTCCTCATTCTGGAACTTACGTCCCATAAACTCATGCAATTCTTTGTAGTTGGGCTTCAGAATGTCCACTTCGGTATAGCACTCAAAGTTCATCAGCTTGGGATCTACCGCCACCACGATATTGTGCTGTCTGGCAAGTTCCAGAACCTTACAAATAAAATCGGAGTAAAGCAAACCTTTGTTATAGTCCTCGATTATCAGGGCATCGCACTGAGGTAATAGAGTTCTGATGTATTTCAATAAAGCTCTTTCTTGCTTATGACTTTGTTGGCTGGTATCTTCCTTGTCGATGCGGACAATCTGTTGACTGGCAGCGCCAATTCGTGTTTTCAG
>CAYSGM010000008.1:0-40654 GCA_964430595.1 uncultured Candidatus Cloacimonas sp. | reverse complement strand
CATAAAGTCATTTACTCGCATCTTAGTCATCATATAGTAGTCACTTCCGTTGGTTGTGATGAGGGCTTTTCGCACTTCCTTAAAGTCCGTTACGCTTATCGTACCAAGGGACTGTGTACCGCTAAAGGCAACGTTGGTTGTCCCAAGAAGATAATCCTGATTTACGTCAATCGCTGTATTAGTCATGGTCTCCAGCCACTCATTCATCCAGTCATCAATGGTCTGGTCGTCTTTCAGGTATCCTGCACTCACGAGCTTCCGTTTGACTCTATCTCTCATCTTGGCAAGGGAGTAGAAAGTAAAACCACTTGGAACCCACCAGTCACTCTCAGATGACGTCCCTCCTGTAACTGAGTTGTAGAACTGCGTTTTATAAGCGTAGGTTGACGATGGTGAGGTTTCTTCGTACTGGGTGTACTCTTGGTCAGGTGTAATTGCGACTGTTGCAAGGGCTGAGGCTGTACCTGCGGTCCCAGTGGCTGAGCGTTTGAAGATAATCTTATCGTACTTGATTGCATAGACTGGAGTATCTGTCGGGTGTTCGTAAAGGGATGCTGTAGCCAGCGTTAGGGCTGTACCTGATATTGCTCCAGTTCCAAGAACGAGAACCTCCGTTTGTTCCTCACCTGTCTTTCCTACCTGAACTCCCCATGATGGCGAGAAACCGTTGATATTGCGAACCCGTAGCGTTGATGCGCTTGAAGCCTCTCCATTTGAGAGGAAGCTGTACTGTGCTGATTGGTCTAGTAAATTTTTTACCCTTATGTTCATGACTGAGAGATAATTTGTAAGGCAGTTTCATTATAGGGAGAGTATAAGAGGAGGTCAAGTTATTTGTCCCATCTTTGGAATTACATTATCTATTGCCCCTAATTTTATAGTCATCTCAATATCCCCCATCTGGGGTTTTATCTCACGAAGTTCAAGCATCTTTACTATTGTCTTTTCAATAAAGGGAAGAAAGACTGATAAATTATCCGTCACTCCCTCGCTGTCTGATAAATTTATAAATATCTGAAATGCTCTTGTAAGATTATCAGTTATCCCTTCGGCATCAGTTATGGTTCGTCCCCAACAGACCTCTTTATTTACATTGTCCGTTGCTCCTACATTGTCAGCAAGTATTCTGGAGACTGCACTTGCATAGTCTAGCGAGTCAGTCATTCCTTCGGTGTCAGTTAGGTTCACAAAGGTGGTGACTGAAATCCATCGTGAGGTTGAGTCGGTTAGCCCTTCAGTGTCAGATAAAGCCCTCGTAAATATATTAGCCTGTAGAACTCCGTTGTATGAGTAAAGCGATGAGGAGTAGGTAACTCCAGCGTCATTGTAGATTATCCTCGCTACCGAGTAGAGTTCCCCCGCCTGTGAATAGGTAGTTGTAGCGTCATTATATATCTTGACCATAGTTTATACATAAAACCCTTTGGCTAAAGCATACTGTTGTCTGACCCATCTAGCGTCTTTGACAGTATTAAATACTTGTATTTCATCAACCATAGCGGATGCTAAAGCTCCAGGTGTTCCTGTATAGTTCCAATAATATCCTCCAATTGCAAAAACATTTGCTGCTGAAGCATTTGTTCCATTTCCTGAAGCTGCTGCTAAACCAACATATGCTCCATCAAAATATCCTTTAACATTTACTGTGTCATAGGTGAGAACTAAATGATGCCAATAAGTAGTACCCATGGCTCCAGTATAAATAGGTCCAGAACTTCCTACACCTGTTTTATCTCTTGAATAGGTTAAAGTATATGTTCCAGTTGTATTAAGATAATCTAAAATATAAGCAGATTTAGTATTAGCACTACCTTGAAAAGTAAAATAATAATGAACTCCGTTTGCTGGTTCTGTATTTACTTTTACCCAACAAGAAACTGTAATTGAGGTTCCATCTATTCCGTAATTATTATTTACACTAAGCCATTTTGAGGTATTTGTTGTTCCTAAATCCACACATTTATTAAACTTTCCTTGTGGAAATGTAGCTGTCCCATTATTCGTCAAATGATAGTTATTCCCACTGAAGTCAGTAGTATCTGAGAGGTGATACCCCGCTACGAGTCCTGCCTGTGGCCATCCTTCTCCTACTATTCTTCCTTCATAGAGTTCTTTGATTTGGTCGGCTGATAGGGCGGTTCCGTTAAGGAGAAAGACATCATCAAGGGAGCCTGTGAGAAACCTATTATTTGTCCCAGTATCATTAGAACATCCTATTCTTACATAATTAGTTGCCGCATAAGCATTATTATTTGTCCATGCCGAAGAGACATCATGTTTTCCATCAACATATATCTTTCCAGTCGCTCCATTAAAAATAAAAACAACATGATGCCATACATTATCATTTACAGTAGCTACTCCAGTTATAATCGTCCAGTTTGCTCCTAAAGTAGTCCCTGTATTGTTCCCAACAATAACAGACATTTTTCCTGAAGCTATTTCAAAACGAATACCTGCAATAGCTGTATTAGCTGAATATGAACAGAAAATAGAGCAATCAGATGTAGATGTTTTTACCCAAGCTCCAACACTATAACTTCCAGTTGGTTTTAATGTTGAGTGGTCAGTAATTGAATAAGCATCATTTCCATCAAGGTCAACCCCTCCACCAAACTTTCCTGTACCCTCTGCTGGGTCAGATATTGCAGAGAGGGTATTTGAATTACCCGATGAGTCAGTTGTGAGTGCCCCACTCTCAAACCGATAATAAGCCTTGAGGTTTGCATTAGCAGCTAAGACAGTTTTAGACAATTCAGTAGCACTCATATTTTAGGATTAACTATTAAGTCTTGTATAGCCATGATGTTGGGATATACCATTGTCTGACTGTTACGTCTGATGGGGCTGATGTGCCTCCAGTTGTCTGATTTACGGTAAATTTATCATTGGCTGGGATTGAGGTTGTAGGGCTTGTCACTACATTCCCAAAATCAGCCGTACCTGTAGTTACCGCAGGAAGTGTTGTAAAGACCGATGTCCCATTTCTCACAAGGTCAAGTGTGTAAGTTCCACTTCCTACAGCCGTACTTTCAACGGTAAGGTCAGCGGAAATTAAATTGATAGGATATGGTGCATACCAAGGTTTTGAGATATTGGTCAATGCCCCAGTTCCTAATGCCCCTGCTACGAGGAAGTCCTCTCTCATACAAGGAAGAAGTCCATATTGAAGTGATGAACCACTTGTTCCATAAGCATTTCCAACGATTGTCCATGTTACGGTGTTGGCTGCGGTTGATATAGACTCAATCTTTCCAATCTGAGTAGTCCCCCCATTCAACCACTTCAGGACAATGTCCCGATTGAATAAGTATTGATAGTTAAGAGAACCACCAGTATCTGTGACTTGAATGGTTGAGTCTGCTGTGCGAGTTGGAGTTCCAGGTACTGTAGACCAGAACTGTACTCCTCCTGATGCCACTGTCCCCCCTACTATATTGGTTCCGTTATATTTAAGATAATCGCTTGTGGCAAGAGTCCCTGAGGTTGTATAAGCAGTTGTTCCAATAGTAAGGACTCCTTTCTTTTCAGGTTTGTCAGATGCACCAAAGGTATTGAACATCGCAGTACCTGCGGTTGTACCAAGGGTTGCCTGTACCTTAAGCATGCTGTCATTGATATTTGCATGCTGTGAAGCGTGGTCTGGAGCATCCAGCGTATTTGTTCCGACTGGATTTGTGTATGTATCTAGTGAGCCTGGATAGTTGCTTGTCATAGTTTAGATTGTTTTAGTAATCTTATGCACCAAGGAATGTTATATCCCAAGTTACAACAAGAGAGTCTGTTGCTCCCTTATTCACTGTTGGGCTAATCGTTCCGTGTGCTATTGCATAAGTTGATGTTCCTGTTGGTGTTCCATTCCCGTCTGCTGAGGGGTTCATATTGGTATAGAGGACTCTCGTAATACCGTTCTGAGTCGCATACCCTGCTGCAAATGTTCCCACAAGCTGTAGGTTTGCTGGTGTTCCTGCATTAGTGATTGGGCTTACCGTACCATTTCCAATCGCTGCACTCCCGTTTCCTGAGAATGGACCACTCACCCAAGTGTCAGCTTTCCCTACATTAGCGGTTCCTGTCCCAAGAGCCATAAGTTTAATTGAGGCTGCAGTATTCTCGGCAAGTCTATTCACGAAGTATCTATCCCCTTGAGTTGTTACGATGTTACATCCTTGTCCTACTTGCTTAATGTTCCCATCCTTATCATAGAGTTTGTATCGGACTACTCCTTTGAGTCCTGTTGCATCTTTCATATTATTTATAGAATACTGTCATGTCGGTCGTTCCTCCCATGACAACTGTTAATCCCTTCTTCATTTGACCGTTGCATATGACATTCTGGGGGACTGTTCCTGCTGTGTTTTGGAGCGTCATGAGTTGATTTGCTGAGGTAGTTCCTCCAACGACTGCTGTGTCAAAGAATGTTACCGTACCAGTCTTTGTTTCTCCAATGACAACCGCATGAAGAATGGTTGGTTCTGCTTTGATAACTGTCGTGCCAGCGGCTGTTCCTGACACTCTGTAGTATTGATATCCGCTATCTGGAAACATAGTATGATGTTAATTGTAACGGCAAGGGGTACTTGCTTCTCTTATGATAGGGGAGAGCGTGATAGAGGTCAAGTATTTTATTCTTTTTTCTTTATCTCTTTCTCAAGGGTGGCAAGAAATGGCTTCCACTTGGTCTCAAAGACAGTCTTAGTGTCGTACTTGGCAAGGACATTTTCACGAGCAACCTTACCCATCTTCTCCCTATCGGCTCTAAACATCGCCTCCATCTTCTCATAGATTGACTGTACGCTTGGTACTCCGATGTAGGAAAGGAGTGGAGTGAAGCGTTTGTACGCTACCTCGGTCTTAAAGCCCGTAACTCCCTCAATAACAAGTTCAGCCATAGCAGTGAAGTTATTAGTGATGACAGGGATTTCACATGCTCCAGCCTCAATTATAGGCACTTCAAACCCACCGTTGGTTGATGGGGCAAGTAGGCAGTCAAACGCATTGTAGAGGTTAGGCATCAACTCCTTACTAACCTTGTAGAGTTGCTCGTAGATTGGAATATGAAATACACTACTCTCAATCTCTAGGAACTTAGCGTACTCCTTAATCGGGAATCCTCCATGCTGTTCAACAAGGGTATGGAAGTAAATCCCTGATTTGGGGTGTTTCTTCTTAAACATGACAAACGCATCCATTACTTCCTGAAAGCTCTTTCGTGAGGGGTTGTCCTTATTCGCCGCCACCATTCCAAAGAGGAATAAGTCCTCAGGGATACCGAGCTTCTTTCTAATCTCAGTTCTGTCTTTCTTTTTGAATATCTCCGTGTTGACGGTGTGAGGTATCATTGTTGAGTGAAACCCTAGCTCCTTGAGTGCCTTGTAGCCAAACTCACTATAGGTGATAATGCGATATGCTACCCTTAATCTTTCAATTACCGCAGGAGGTGGTGGGTCGTGGTCGATAGGAACGATTGGTATCCAGTTCTTAAACCGCTTAATATCGTTGGGATTTAGTACCCAGATGTCCTGTAGAGTGAATGATACATCAGCTTTGAAGTCTACTGCATGTTCAGCTAGTGCATCTCCCCCCCATACATCAGCAATCTTGGGGTAACACTTAATCCCCTGATACTCAATGGGGGCTCCTTCAAGTCCATAGAATGATACGAGGGCTGTTGGATATCCCTCATCCCGAATAAGAGGAAGAAACTCTGCTATCTGTTGTGAGTACCCAGAAGTAGCCCAAATTGCATTTGAGGAGAACATTAACCGTAAGTCCTTACTTTTTTGTTTTTTCATCTGAGATTAGATAGTCAATATGTTTAATTAACTCCTCATTAAAGAATAGTCTATATGCGAGTTTAGGCTCATTACCACCTCCAGCGGTGTGCCATGCCTTAACGGTTATATCTCGGTCTGGGTATCCGTCCTTCCCTCGGGGGAGTATCACCTTGCCGTTAACAAGTTTAGCTTTGTTTTCTTCTCCCTTAAAAACCAGTCCATGCCATGCATAGTATTGGTTCACTCTGTCGTAGTCATCAAAGCACTTCACTCGATAATCCCCATAATGGTAGAGGATATTAAGTAGGTCTTGTTCCTTGTACTGTAGGGTGTCAAAGAGGGGGGAGTGGCAGAGTCTGTACCAATGGTCAACAAATCGTTTGCTCCTCATGGCTACAAACCCACAGTTCATGTATTTATTCGGAGGGATGTTATAGGTTGACACAAACCCATATCTTGCAGGGTCAACCCGATTGATGTTGAGAACCGTCCCTACCTCGTAGTCATCTACATTAAGGATGTAGTTCAAGTCCCCCATTATGATTTGGTCAGCATCTAGCTTGATTACCAGTTCATACCCTTCCTCAAAGAGTTCTCTTGCTATGATTGGAGTTGCACGATAGAAGAACGCCCTATCCTTGTAAGAGGATATTTCCTTATCTCCGTAGAGTCTAAGTGGAATGTCGGGGTGGAACTTCTTGAGGGAGTTTTTCATCATCTCGTATAGGTAGAGGTTTTTTGAGTCAGCTATCGTGAAGAATATTGTTTTCATTTTCTTATGGCGCAGAAAATTTGGGCATCTGCTGGTATCCACATAAAGTCGTATCCATGGTCAACGAAAGCTGCTCTGAACTGTTCGGGGTTTCGTCCACTCCAAACATGATGTTCGCCCATAATGACATCAATCTTATCGGCTACCTTGTCAAATCCATCGCTTCCTATAATTTCATGTTCACTCCCCTCCACATCTAATTTAAGGAAGTCAACATGTCTAATCCCATTCTCCTCAAAGAACTTATCAAATGTTATAGTATCTACTTCTTCAGCCTCACCTTTATTTCCTACTGCGGGATTAAGTGAGAACATGGTTACGTTGTCGTTGTGATGAAATACCGCCGTACCGTTCTTGTGAGAGAGTGCTTTCTGTACTGGTATGATACGGTCATCCATCTTGTTGAATGAAATCATGTGCTTTAATACATCCATGTGCTGTTTTGCGGGCTCTAGTGCGTATATTTTGGATGCGTAGTCATAGAAGTAGAACGAGGCAAGCCCGATATTAGCTCCAACGTCTACTATCGTGAGGTCTTTCTTTCCTCTGAAGTAAGGCTCGTATACTCGGTCTATGTAGCTTTCTTTGAGAATGTTTGGGATGTAAGAGTTTGAGAAGTCATTGAAAAATATACCTTTCATATAAACATGCTACCATATATACAACTGATAATCAACAATATATTGTAAAAAAAGAGAGGGGCATTTAACCCCTCTCCGAACAAACATTATAACAGAATTATCTGCCAGCTAATGTTTCATTCTCAGCATTATATGTTGTCTTGTATTGCACAACGAGAGCTGCTGTTCCAGTAAGGGAAACTGGGGCTTTGACCGCATGCATAGCAGTTGATACAAATGCTCCAATTGTTCCTCCATTTACTGATTGGGCTACACCAGTTGAGCCACAGGCGATTGTCTTTACATCAGCCGTTGAAGCAATCTTCGTTGGCAATCCGAAAAGACATGTCGTTCCCGTAGTGTCAACACCAAGGACTGGAGTACCGACCCCAGCCGCTGTTCCATAACTGAATGTTCCACTTGTTACTTCTGCAAAGACTTTGGTTCCTTTTACGGTTCCTCCGTTGCTTGCGCCAGCATAAGTGAGCGATTCTTGGATTGTGTGTCCGAATTGGTCTTTCCCATTCACCACTGCTGTCCCTGTCATACCAGCCGCTGAACCAGCATGATAAAGAGCGATGTTTCGTGGGTAGTCTGCCAATTTGTTTGTGACTGCAAGAGCAACCACATCAGCCGTTCCTGAAGTACCAAAGTTACCAAACCAAGATGTTGATACACTTGGGAAGATAACTGGATATACTTCATATCGGTCTATTTCGTCAGGCTGGACTTTTTCACCATTAAATCTGACTGGCGGAAAATATTTCTTTAATGACATAGTTTTATGTTCGCACCCCCTTCTGATTAACTTTTAATTTTTGATAATCTCTAATCTCTCATTCCCCTTATCGTCCAGTAATGTCTTATTACCTTGGAGCTTCTGGATAATCTGTTGTCCACGAAGTCTTGTCAGTTCCTTTCTCCCAAAGTATCTCTCAACCGATAACTCATTCCCATTTGAGAGGCTTTTAAGGTAGGTGGCAACTGCATCAGCTCTCTCTCCTACTGCTTCTGCATAAGATTTCTTCTTGCGGAGTATGTTCAGTTCGTGTTTGCGGATAGTCTTTTCAATAATCGCTTTATTACGTTCAGGAGAGAAGCCTGCGTCCCCATCTTCCTTAAACCACTTCTTATAGTCCAACCGTTGATTTTTAGTTAAGTCACTCATAAGTATTGGTGACAGCCTAGAGAGTCGAACTCTAGGGGCTAGGTGAGGCAGTTTCGGATAGAGTATTACTTCGCCTAGTCAACCGTAGCTGTCAAAGTTGGGGGCCGAGTATTTGTGTAACTTATCTTTTTCGTTACCCATTTCTCGTCAGGGTTCCCCCAAAACCACATTAAGCTGTCTTCTGAGTCAACCTTCCGTTTGCTGCTGGAGCTAAGCACATAAGGTTTGTGAACCAAACCATTGTTGCTTGGTAGGTAATCTTATCTACTCTTCGGATTAGTGAACCGTTTGATGGGTCCTCTAACCATCCCATTTCGGATACTTGGGCAATTGTCCAAGAGTCCAAATTGACGATGAGAACCTCACCATCTGGAACATCGTAGTCTAAGAAAACACCTACTCTACCTGCGCCTGCCGCAAATTCAAGTCCAGTCCATCCACCGAGAAGCTCGGTTTCATTGACTGTGCGTCTCATAGATGTCAAGATATCACCATATTTCTTGTACAACGTTTTGTTGACAAAAATAGCGTATCTATCGCCCATGTGAGCATACTTTTTTGCAGCGAGATATTGCTGTTCCATAGCAGAGAGCGTAAGAGCTTCTGCGGTTGTCCCCAATTGAGGAGTCCAACCGTATGTTGAACGAGCAACACCTGCGTAAGTAGAAGTACCTGTGCTGGATGAAAGAGCTGCACGCATACCTTGAATCTCTGAAGTTCCTGCACCACCACCATCACCATCTACTATGTAGATAGCATCATTGGCGTTGATTGCTGGGGCTCCTGTAACAACGACTGTCGTTCCCGAAACAGTAGAAACTGTTCCAAGGTCAGCAGCTGCTGTACCGATTCCAAGTACTTGTCCTGGGAATATGTATTCCTCAGGTGCAATGTCTCCGTTAATAGAGCCGTAGTTATCAATAGAACGTCCATCATCAAGATTTGCATCTTTATATGTAAGTCCGATTGTGTTTTCTCCGACTGAACCACCAACCTGAGACACCACTCCGACACCATCACTGTAGTACTGTCTGTTTACTCCTTTCGCAAAGTCTGAAGCTAGGGTTGTAGCCTGAAAGGTCAGTTGGTTTTCCACTGCTCCTTTCGTAGTTTTGGTTGCATCTAAGGTCAATTTCGAGATATCGAATGTTCCTGTTAGAATTTTAACCCCAACGCTTGCTTGTCCAATTGACGAGCTTCCTGACACGAGTGACGCACCATCGTTTCCGAGGTTCGTGACACCGCCATGACGAGAAGAACGTACTGGAGCATAGAAGTTATCGTTCATGAAAACGACACCTTTATTTCTCTTTAATTGGTCGAGCAAAATGGTCTGCTTATTGAAATTGTCCTGTATGAAAGGCATAATAACTTTTTGCAGAGCCGAACTGACGTTTGAAAGTAAAGTAGCCATAATTCTTTATATTCACCCCCTTTTCACGCGAATTGTTAATTTAGTAACCTATGTAAAAATCTCCTTAACCTTCTAGCTGTTCTCTAATAAGGTCTTGAAGATTGTCTCTCGTAACCTTTACGTTTGAGGGGACTTTATATCCCTCTGTATCCGTAACGGTTGTTAAACCTGGTTTCTTAGCTTTAGATAGCTCGGTAGCTTTCCAAGAGTCAAGCTGTGGTTCATATTTAGTCTTATATGCGAGTTCAGGGTTTTTAATTCCTGTTTCGTTCATATAATTTAATATCTCCTCAGTCTTAAATGCTGGTCTGCCATCCTTGCCATCGTATTCTCCCTCAAAATCCTTACAGTCATCAAGCAAGCGTTCTGCTGCTCTTTCCTGCTGATAGAATTGTCTGAAGTTCTTTCCCATGAAATCTGCGAATTGTTCATCAGTAACAAGTCCTATCTTTCGGGCTGCTTCCTTAGCTTCTTTGATTGAGTTCTCATCAAGGTCTTTTGGGGCTGATTGAGCCTGTTTTATTTTCTCCATTTCAGCTTCAAGTTCCTTGACTCGGTTTTGAGATTTGCTGTACTCAGGCCATACTCTATCGAGTTTGGTATTGTACTTAGTTTCAATCTCCCGATAGCTTTCCCCAAGTCCAACGAGTTGTGAAAGTTCGTCCTGAGAATATTCCTTTTCACCTAACTTGATTTTCTCAGGCTGTGCCTCTACTACTGGTTTTTGTTCTTCTTCTTTCTCAAAATAATCTGCCATATATTTTTTAACACCCCCTTTCCTGTCAGTTCCAATTACTAACTTGGACTGCACAAACTGGATTAAAAAAATGCTACCCCTCTCGGAGTAGCCTTCTTATTTGCTATTCTTGGCGGCTCTTTAGTCCGCTATTATCAGATTAGACTATCTTCAGATACAAGTCAAGTATTATACGCCTTTATCCTCGTACCATTGGAATCTAACGCAAACATTATTTGCATTCTTAGCGGTTATCTGAAATAGATAGACTGTGTTAGTTTTCAAATCCCATTCAGAAGCAGACCGTTCATTTCCTCCTGCTTTTTCACCACTTCCAATAATACAAGCAGATAAAAGTGTCCCTACATTTGTTACCGTTGGAGCAGACCATATTGTTGTAACTGGAGTGTTACTTGAGTTTCTATTACGATTATATGCAGTCATTTGAGTACCATTTGCACTTGTAGTAGGTGTTTCATATAAAGCACACCATGATTCACCTGTTGAATCTACTTCAAACATCATATGTGGAGTTGCTAGTGTCGCAAGTTGGTCTCCAACTACTATTCTAAAACTGAGCGTATTTCCATTAGCTAGTGCTGCTGGAGTACTACAAACTTAATAAGATTCACCTTCATGTACTTGATGATGCTCAAATAAGGTAACTACAGGAATATTTGAAATAACATCTCCTGGGCCTATCTGAACATTAAGTGCGTTTCCAGTAGGTGTTTGTTTGCGAGCTTCAACTGAAGCTATAGTTATTGCGTCTGCTCCAATAATTTGAGATGAGGTTTTAATTCTTCCATTTATATCCGCTGTTACCCTTACTAGGTCTGCTGTCCCAGCTGTGCCTGTATGCCCAAGAAGCCCTGGGAACTGGTTTTCATCCTGAATGGCGTAGATAGTTGACTCTGCCATAATTATTTCTTGAATTTACCATCAAACCCTCGTGATGTCATAAGAGAAGCCTTTACCGCTTTTATAGAGCGTTCAGGCTGTATTTCAGGCATCACATCTTTCTTCTTAATAAGGACACGCTTATAGGGGGCTTGATTAGGATTTGGAGTGTTGTACTTCACGTTCTCCGCCTCAAGACCTCTCTGTGCAAGAAATGAAGCAAAGTCAGCATCAAACTGACTATACTGACTCCATGCTTCTTCAGGTTTGAATATAAATGTGTACTCTACTTGAACGTAGCTTATTTAAGTTTATGGACTGCCATCTTAATCACTTCGGCAGAATAATTAGATTTTTTCTTCTCCGCCTTTCCCTTACGCTTTTTATCAATTCCAAGAGAGTCCTCTTTTGCTGTAGCTTCTTCTTTCTCTCGGGTCAATTCATCTTTCCCCTCGCCCTCAAGTATCTCATGGAGTTTTTCTGTATCTAGCTCTTTTAGTTTCATTTTTCTTTAAGTAAATATTTAGCCTTATTTAATGCCGCACTTATATCGGCTACAATATTGAGTAGGTCATCATCTTTTCCTGGTGTTAGATATCCTTGGACTTCACTTACAAGCTCAAGCCCCTTTGCACATGGCTTCTTTGTTATATCTTGTATTTTGGCCTCGGCTGGGAAATCTATTGAGTTATACTTTCCAATATATACCTCTGCAAAGTCATCAACCAATCCAACCATTGTATCGTAGAGTTCTCCAAGGGCTTTATGTTCATTGGTTACGGTATTGGCTTTCCAATGGGCTATTTGTAGTGAGCCGTTATAAGCTACCAGTTTTGGAAGGCACTCTGTATGGGATTTCCCTTCCAGTGCGCTTCTTAGTTTTTTTTCATCTATTTCTACCATATTATTTCTTTAATGCTTTTTTAACCGCATCAGAGCTATAATTAGAGGATACTCTGTGCCATTTTTTGCTTCCCGACTTCCCTTTATTGATTGAGGCATAGAAAACGCTTTTCCCCTTTTCCTTCCCATATTGTTTAGTCATTGAGGAAAGAACTTTCTTTCCCTCTTTGGTTAGTGGCATATTATTGTTCTGTTCCTCCAATTTGTAAATCTTTAAGGGCCTCTGCTACTCCGACCTTTGTTTTTTGAATATCCTGTTCTACATTGGGCTGTCCGAGTCCTGTATCTTTCAATACTTCAGCCATAGCTACTTTCATTTCCTGTATCTGTTGATTGGTCATTGGCATATTGCCCTCCTGCATGGCCTCCATGAACTCTTGCGTTGAACCGAACTGGAATACTTTAAGGAAGCGTTCAACCACCTTTTGTACTGCAGGCTGGCTGACATATCCTTGTGCTGCGAGCTGTACCATGAACTGTGCAATCTGTTGCATGGTTTGTTTCTTACCTTCCATCGTATATCCAAGTCCGCTCTCAATCTCTATATCAACTAACATATCTCCCATAATGGGGACTACGTCAGTTGGTACTTCAATCTTAGCTTTTTGTCTAGCCTTAATTCCAGCCTCTCCGATAATATCGAAATAGTTTGGTTGTCCTTCGTTCAGATAGTAGACGGTCTGTGGTGAGATAAAATATTTTGAGGCAATCTCAATCATTCTCATTGAGATACGCTTAATCGTGTCTTTCAGTCTATCTGTTGCGATTTTAAGGTTAGAATACTCGGTTGATTTAATCGACTCAATGGCTGTTCCTGAACGGATACCCGTTGGAAGCTGACCTAGGGCTGATGTTGCGGCTCCCTGTTCCTCAATAATCTGATTTAACTGCCCTATAAATGAGAACAAGAACGATGGTAAGTTCACCATATTCATCTGAGTAGGTGGAGTAGCTGTGTACTCAAGCACCTGACCTCCAGGGATATTGGTTATCTGTAAGTCCTCTCCACGTCTTTTAAGGTAGGTCCCAGCGACCATTGTATTTGCGTATCTTTCAATACGACTCATAATGGTGTCAAGACTCTTATTGGCTGGTATGAACCGTTCAATAAGGGGAACTTGGTAGATTGGCCCTGGCTCGTATCTGAAGTCAACGAATGGGAACTCCTTGTCTGCGATGTACTCATCCAATATCCATACGCCCCCAGCTGAGTGGGTGTGGCGCATAATCATATCTCCCTTTTTCTTTCCCTCCATCGCACCGTTCTTCTCTCCCATTTTCTTTGCCTGTTCCCAGTTTTCATCTGAAAGGTATTCCTTGATGAAGGCTTCCTTTAGAATGAGGGTTGCGGCTGAGTCTGCGTTCATTCCTGCGGAGAAGCGTGATTGCATATAAGCCTGTTTAATCTCGGAGTTTGCGTATCTGTTATCTGGTCTAATCTTGGCTAGTTGTCCTTCGTTATAATTTTCATTAGCTTTAATCTTTGAGATGAGGGTTGGTACTGCCTTAATAATGTATGAGGAGTCATAGATTGAGTTCATAAACCCCATAAGGTAGATATCAAAGGCATCAAATACCTGTGTTCTAATCTTTTCATCAACGGCATCTGGCCATATCTGTAGGTATGAAACACCATGTTTTGCTGCAAGAAGTGCCATCTGAGTGGCCTTTTCACGAAGTTCTTGGTTCTTCCACTCAGTCTGCATCCATTGTCCAATACGCCCTGCAATCTGCCCTGACATCTGGAGAGCCTGTTGGTATTCTTGTTCACTTGCGTAGGAATATTTTGTTACGGCTTTAGGATAGATTACGGGAACATGCTCAGGCCCCATAAGAAGATTTGCGATACCTCGTATCTGTCGTGAGGCTTTTGGGATTGCTCGCTGAGGTACATTAAGGTTGGTGCGTTCAATAAGGTCGATAATCTTTCCTGTTTCTCGTGATACATAGCGGAAGTGAAATCCATCATCAAAGAAGTTATTATCATACCAGCGTCTTTCAAACATTCGTCTTTGGACGGTGGACTGCATTATCATTTTCTCTATCTCAAGTGAGATGCCGATTGATGGTACGTTAGCTGTATCAAACTCCTGGTTAATCCTCAGATTGTCCGCCATTTTCTTTCTTTATTATATTGTTAATAGCCTTGCTGAAAAGTGCTTCGTCCATTTGTTCAGCTGGGATAAACTCAGGTTCCTTTGGGGGTTCTGGTTTGTCCTTCTCAATGATAGCTGAAGTGGTATAGTCGGTCAAGTTTTTAGCAATAAGAGCCTTCATATACTTCTCGTTTTGCTCCGTATATTTCTTCGTCAGATACCATCTATCAACGATTAGTGCGATTATTATTGATGCGAATATATATTCCATAGTTATTTAATTAAAAATCTGGCTCTCCAATAAGCCATAAATGGGTTTGGTAATCTAAATTCAGATAGACAGTACATTCGTGAGTCGGGGTTTTGGAAGAACTTATAATTCTTGTGGATAATCCAAATAATAACTGGTACTCCCTTGAAGTCATAGGTTACGTTCTCATAAGTAAACTCAGCCTTGGGACGCACCATCCGAAGAAGGGAACGACCTGACTCGGTAAACTCCTTCTCTAGTACCCCTACTGAAATCTCATTTAGGGTAAGATATGAGGAGTTCTCATATAACTGTTTTGCTGCCCCCTCAAGTAATATAAACGGCATGAGGGAACGCTCAAGTGCATCTTGTACATCCATGAGGGCGTCATGGACCTGTTCATGAGTAAACGGTACTTCCCTATTCAGAGTACCATTCAGCCCATTGATTTTCCGATTGGTTTTCATAGGACTTTAACCTATCTACATAGGCCTGTCGGATTTTACTGACGGGCTTAACTTCTATTTGTTTGTAGATAGGCTGTAATTTAGAAACGGCAAGCGCATGGCTGATGACTACATCGTCATGAAATCCATCAGGCGCACCGTAGCGAACTCCACCTAGAGGCAATATCTCGTAGGAGAAGTTGTCAAACTCAAACTCTGTTTCTTTTAGATTTAACATTTTTATTTTCCTTTGTTGTATCCATAGGGAGAGTTTCTCAATCAACTCTTTCTTTGAGGTCTCCGTTATCTTGAAGGGCTCAACTGATACTCCGTCACGAAGGAGGTCATCTGCGATTGGGTTACCTAGTCCAGTAGCATCAAGTATGACAAGGGCTCTATTGTAATGTTGGGCTACGCTTCTAATCTTCGCCTTCTGAAATGGCCACTCTAGTTTATTAAACCTCTCCTGATATACCTGCTGATTAGTTCCTTGGTCGTAGACCGTGATGACAGTGTAGTCCTTTACCTTAGCCAAGTCAACTCCCATAACGTAGTAGTGTCCTATATAGGGCTGTTGTGGCTCTGCTGTCATTACCTCTTTTAATCCCCTAAACACCGACCCCTCACCCTCTAACCACTCACACTCCATCTCTTGGTTGTAGGTGTCAGGCATCATGGTTTCACGAGCCTTCTCTAGTTGTTCAGCAGGGATAACCCCACTTTTACTGGCTTTCATTCTCCATCCTTCCCATTCGTCATCTCCAGTAATGGCTTTGTTATAGATTGTGAACAGATGATTTTTCCCTTTGGGGGTTCCGATAAACCATGTCCATCCATCATTTGCTCGCATGATAGGCTGAATAATCTCTTCCCACGTTTCGTACTTCATGGTAGCAAACTCATCCAATACAACTCCGAGTGGCCCAGCTCCTCTTAGGCGTTCTGGTTTGTCTGCACCTTTAAGCTGTAGGAATGAGCCATTCTTAAAGTACACGACTAAGTCCTGTTCATTACGCTTCGCAATAAGTTGTGAGGGAATGATGTTGAATAACATATTAGGGTCACGCCATATAGCGTCTTTTGCTTCTTGATAGGTCGGAAACACATGCCAGTACGGACCTATTCTAAGATGCGCTTGTTTCACCAGCTCCATTATTGCCGTTGTCGTCTTTCTGGCTCGTCTGTGCCAGACCAGAACCTTGAACCTCCTGTTGCTTTCCATCAGGACTACTCTCTGGTGTGGCATTAATGACTCTGGGTTTGGAAAAGTTAGGGATGAATCCATGTCCAGCTAAAATATTTAATTTAATAGGTCCTCCACCTTCACCTGACAACTCTACTTTATTGTTTAATTTACCCTTTAATTGAAGGGCTGTTGTCATATATTTATGTCTTACGTCATAGTCGGGCATCTCGGCACCAGTCTTTGTCAGCTTGGTTGCTTTGAGTCCTTCTTTCAGTTTGAGGGTTATCTCAATATCGGTAACTCCACTCTCCTCAAGTAACTCATCAACCGCCAAAGCTTTACGAAGTTGACTTGCCATATTGGAGGCTACCTGTTTATTCTTGCACCGATAGGCTCGTAGAGCTGCTCCTGTTGCATCCCCCGTCTCAATATAGAACTTTAGCCACGCCTTTTGTTTCTTGGTGAGCTTTTTCTTTTGCTTCTCGTCTACGACTTCGCTGGGGAGTAGTGGTTTGTCCATTGTTCAAATTATTTTAACATATATCTTCTCAGGTATGCTTTCAGTCGTTTTCGTGAGGAGATGTAATCGGTAATATTTCCATAGGCATACTCAGTCTTGAAGGTCATAGGAGCCCATTCGGGGACATTATCCAAAATAAATATATACTGTACTCTATATCCTTTCTTTGCGAGTTTGTTCTCCTTGACTTTCCTCTCTTCAACTCCAATAATAGAAGCCCCATACATCAGGTAATACGCAGCTTCATAAGTGTCTTTGACTTTCATCTTGAGAGATTGATATAAAACGGCCTCTTCCCATATACTGCCGCATAAATAATATCCTTGATTATCTCCTTGTCTGACGGCCACACACTAATGATGTTCTTAAAGTGTTTCATGAACCGCTTGTCATCAGTTGCGTCATGGGAGAACCCATCATGGGCGTAGTCCTTATCCCGTCCAGAGCCTATTATTATGACTGGGATATTCTCATGGTCTATATAGGTTCGAATGGTCTCAAATGGGCGGAAGAGCGAGAATGGGGTGATTGAGTAGAAGAATGGTACTTTACCCTGTAGCGCCAGTCCTACGGCGATATCAAGTCCCGTTTGTTCTGCGGCCCCTACGTTGATAAATCTATCGGGAAAGTCCTCTCGTATCTTGTCATATCCCCCATATCCGAGGTCCCCTGAGATAGCCCATACGTCCTCATTCTTTTTCATCGCTTTGTATAACTCCTTGAAGAATGTCTTTCTCATAGGCTCATAAGTAACTTATATTCCTTGTTGGAGAGGACCTTGTAGTGTCCCTGTATCCCTTCAAGAAGCTCATACTGAACGTGGGTACTTCGTATATCGTAGTCAATCTCGAACTGTTTGAGTGGGTCAAGGAAAGACCCTATCCTCTGGATTAGTTTTAACCTGTCGATTTCCTGATAGGCACTCACTCCGTTTACGTTAAAGTAGATATGTATATTATAGAGACGCTGTTCCTCAACTATCCGCAGTGCCTCCCAGATAGACCCTTCCGCACACTCACCATCTGACACCAAAACCCATACGTCCTGATTGCGGTTGGCAAGGGCCATACCTACGGCGGCTCCTAACCCATGTCCAAGTGAACCTGAACTGAAGTAGAGGGCATGATTGAAACATCTGTCAGGATGTACCCCATGATGTTCCCATATCTCCTCGGCGTTAATCGAATAGTACTTCTCCAGTACAACATAGAGAGCAAGTCCTGCATGTCCTGAGGAAAGGATAAAGGGGTCGGCCTCACCTTTCTTTCCGTAAATCTCATCAATAATATCAACTGCGGTTAGACAACTACTCAGGTGGGAGAGCTTGTGTTTGTGTGAAATCTCAAGAATTCTTCTCTTTAAATCTCTGTTTGTAATACGCATAGGTTTTCTTCAATCCTTCAGTAAGGGTATGTTTCGGCGACCAGCCATAACTTTTAAGGGTGTTTATGTTCGCTACCCAGTTAGGAGAGTCGTATATCCTCATGTTCCCGAACACGTCTATATTAAGTATCTTCTTTGAAATCTTATCCATCTCTTTAACCACGTCAAGATTTGAGTACTGTTTTCCCGTACCGATGTTCACCGCCTGTTCCTTCATTTTGTCGGCATGTTTGGCAACGGTTAAAACCCCATCAAGAAAGTCCTGAATATAAATCCAATCATGCTTAGGCTCAGTTGCAAGGTCCATGAGCGTTCCTTTAAGAATATGTCTTATTACTGTTGGGATAAACCGAAAATCAGCCTCTCCCTCACCATACACCGAGAATGGTCTGACCGTTACGATAGGTTTCCCATATTTGAGTGCGAAGTATCGTGAGAGAAGCGTTCCTGCTCCCTTGGTTGCTCCGTAAAGAGTGATGGGCTCAAGAACGTCATCCTCGTGCATTGAGGAGTGTTTTCTTCCATACTCCGATGAGGAACCGAAGTTGATAAACGCCTTGTACTTAATGTCCTTGGTCGCTTTAAGAAGAAGATAGGTATAGATTATATTAGTGGAGAAGGTGATGTCCTCGTCAGTCTGAGTTGAGTGGTTGCCGTAGGCTGAGAGATGAAAGATATAGTCGGGGGCAACGTCCTTGACGGTACTTTCAAGCATCTCGTAATTACCGAATAATTCCCTCGAAAGGAGTGCAACCTCAATCCCTTCTCCCCGTAACCTATCTGACAGGTGTTTCCCGATGAACCCATTTCCCCCAGTAATAGCGGCTCTCATATTTTTAAGTATGCGGTCTCTCCGCACTTGCCACAGACAACTTGTAATTCCTTCCCCAGTATCTTGGTCTCACCCTTGTGGAACCTCAATATTGAGATGTACCCATCCTTAACTTCAGCTAACACTTCCTTACGCCCCGTATCCTCACAGGTTGGACACACGATGAGTTTCTTCATTCTACTATGACGTGGATGAAACGTTTGTTAATAATCAATTGTTTTCCGTCCTTACAGGTAAGAAGAAGATAGTCCCTATTGCAGTGGAGGGTACTGTTTCCGTATTCGTCCTGGGAGAAGTATCCATTCATTTGGGAGAAGATGTCCCGAACCCCCTCAACAACCTCATATTCTATTACGGTTCCTTTCTTAGTGAGGGTCCTGACTCTAGTCATACTTTAACAGTACACTATTTATTGAATATAGTCAATATCAATTAGTTGACCTTGTGGGAGAACATGTACTTCTCGAGTTTGTCTATCAGCCGAATAAGCCTCTCATCCCGAGGGAGAGATTTCAGGGTAATAAGTATCTGATGTAAGTCCCCAAAGGTTAGTGAATAGTCTAGGTCGTCCATAGGTTATACAAAATAAACTCTACCAACTCCCTTATTCTCAAGGTCCCCTATACACTTAGGGCAGGCCCATTTCTGTTTGATTAGCTCATTCCCGTTCTCGTCCTCGTAGGAAATCTTCCTAATAGGATAATTCTTTCCCTTTTCAAAGTGTAACTGACACCATCCCATTATTGGTTCTATTTTCGCATCTTCTATTATGTCGTCTCCTGGTCCAGGGATATCTTCAATTGGCTTAGTATTAGTAGATGCGCCAATTTCCTCAAGTATCATTCTTACGAGTAATCGCACCTGACTCTCATCTACCTTAAATTCTTTAACTATTTCCTTAGTCTCTCCCGCCTTACATATCTCAGCCACAGGTATACCTCTATTGGTTAAAATTATTTTTTCCCCCGCACTGACTTTCTCTAAGTATTCCTTCTGATTTAGTTGAAACTCTCTTGTGGATACGTTCATATATAAATGTTAACACAATAGTTAACAAATATCAATAAGAGTGTTAACAAATGTTAACAATTGAATTATTTTCTAACTGATATTTTTTATTTTTTAACAGGCAACATTTAGCCTTGGGTTGAGGCTACAAAGGGGGGTAATACTTTTAAAATTGGTTTAGCCATGGGGTGGCTTGCTCAAACCCCCTCCTCCCCCCTCTTGGCATCATACCCTCCCCTCCTGATATAGACGTCGTATAATGTATGATTTACGACGTGATAGTATGTTAGTTAGAGCCTTGTGATAAGCTATCATATATACATACACACTACAGGATATTATATACAGTTATTGTTGATAGTTTAGGGTGTAAAAAGGTTGGGAATAGAAAGAGGTGGGTGGTTGACTACAATACAGCTATTCCTAAAGTGCTTATAGTTAGCTGATAGTTAGCTCTTATAGGGGACTTATTAGCCTTAGTATATAGCTTGTTTCCAATGTCGAGCTTATTCCATTACCAATAGTACGTTCATAAGTTTATATAGTTATCTATATTCAATATCAATACTTACTTATAATCCCTTATAGGGGTTTTGGTGGGGTTTTCTACGGGTTTTTAGTACTTCTTACTCTGTTTTAGTCTATTTATGTACTAATTTGTATTGGCGGGGATTTTGTATAAAAATACACTTGACAAACAGATATATATTGTATACAGTATATATATGATGATATTTATAAGAGTACTAGCAAGGATGGCGGGGTTTCATGAGGTCAGAGTATATACAGGGGCTAAATATGAGTATAGTTACTGGTTGAAAAATAGGTATTGACAAGAGAATATATATATTGTATACTGTATATAGATAGATATAAGCACCTTTACAACTAGCAGTTAAGTAACTAGCGGTTTGCTTCTTTTGACTTTTGCTTTTGCTTGCCATAGGGGGCAAGCCGTTAGTTATTACCAATTTTGATTTGAATTATGGAAGACTACAACGAAAAAGAAGCCCAGGCCGAATTATTACAAGTTGAGTGTGCAGAGGCCGAAGCTTTAAAAGAGGACGCCGAGGAGGCGCAAGAGACGGGTATCAATTATACATTTAATATATAACTATGGATTTTAATACACGCAATAAACAAATAAAGGCAGCATTATGTAAAGTTTATAATAGAAAAGACGTTAGAGTAGTAGGGGGAAGGGGAACAGCTACAGGATGGGTAGAAATAAAGGTTATGCTTGATAGACCCTCAGATTGTACTTGCAATATCGTTGAGCAAGTTAGAACATGGTCAAAAGATAAGTCTACATATAAATATAGAGCGCAACTTGACCCATTAGACTATAGAAGCGGATACTACTGCCATAAATGTAAGGCTCTTTATGAAATACAAGACAAGAGAGTAAGCGAAATAGTGAATACTTGCGGGGCATGGTTTACTCATTATACAAGTGATGACGGATACGGAACAGAGCGAAGAGAATGTTTGACACAAGTGGAGGTAAAAATATGAAACGCTTATTTTGGAAGCTATTAACTTATATTAGCCCTGCTCATAATGACGAATTAAATAGATTGGGCGAGGGTGAGTACTTAGCTAAGCATGGAATAGCTAATGAAGTGAAAGAAGATTACAAAGTGATTGAGGGAGAGGCGGTTATCAAATTACAAAAACATTTAAAACGTGTATGAAAAAATCAGAGTTAGACGCATGGTATAAACAATTACGACAGTATAAAAATGGTTATCATATGGAGTTAAGCGATATTATAGAATTAGTACAACTCAATCATTTAGTAATGGAAGAAGCTCACCGCATACACAATGACAATATGTTAGAAGTTAGAAAAACTATATGACAAAACAACAGAAGGCAATCAACGCAGCAATAATTGAGGCATTAGTAAAATATGGGGACTATACGGTAGCACGATTAGCAATTCTGCTTATTATAAAAGCATACCTAAATAACAAATAATATGGATAAAAAATACACACGGACCACTTATAAAAATATAGAGGGGTTCGAGGTAGATTATGAGCAGTATACAGAAGGTAATACGGAGATTACATTGTGGGAGCTTGATAGTGTAGACGGTGAAAAGACTAGACAATTTAAGACCTATTCAATAAGTGAAGCATACAGGACGATTATAGCTCTACAAAAAGTATTGCTGGCTCATGATGACGCATACGAAGAGAAAATGATTGCGGGAATGAGTGGTATTACAAATTCATCCGAGATACTATGATATATAACTGTGATTTCTGTACCTGTAAACAGCCCACTATTATACCCGTTACAAAGGCTGAACAGTACGGCGGGGATATACGAGAGATGATTATCGGGTATGAATGCGGAAGCTGTAACCGTGAAATAAATCCCGACACTATGCCCACGAAAGAGGAATTAGATTATGAGTTATATAGTAACGAATGACTATATTAGCCATTCTCATATTATTAATTATTGAGTAATTATGAAAAAAACAACACTATTTGAGAGAATTAAACACTTTTTCGGGCTTTTGTCATTCATTTTTCGCACCATTTTGGCGGTTTTAAGGAATAAGCGTACATGGATAGCTGTTGCGTTTATACTTTGGAGCTATTTAGTCGCCTATTTCAACGCTAACTATTATGCACAAAGTCCAGTTAAAGAGTGGCAACCAATAGTAATACCTAGACACACCAAAAAAGCGATTGTAGTGCCCGTAGTGAAGGCGCAAGAGATAAAGCCTACTCCCATAGAGGAGAAGCCCTATATATGGACTACACGCATAGAAAACCTATACCAAAAAATACGAACTATGGAAAGCGGAAAGGGAACGAATACGAATAAAGACGCATTGCATAATAAATGCAAGGCTAAAGGACAAATAAACGAAATAGGGTATCTTGTTACGCCTGATTACTGTTTCATGGATGAGGAACACCAAAAACTCACATTCTCACGATGGATAAACAAACGCATCAACATGACTGACGAACAGCTTCTTTGTTTTTGGAATACGGGAATAATGCAGAATAGCTGTAGTTATTCTATTTACGCAGAGCAGATTTAATGCTATAATATACATGTTACAAATTACAATATAATATGAACAAAAAAGAACAGATTATAGCTAAATTCCTAGAAGGAAAAAAGCCCAACGATATTGCACGAGAAGTGGGGACATACTATGGATATGTTTCAACAACAATCAAGCAATATAAGATGGAAGAAGCGTTAAAAACATTACAAAACAAATAACATGGAAGCATTTCCAAAACTGCAATTTTCAAAATTCATAGGACAAGACCAAGTAGTAGTACGTTCTGATGACAAAACAGAATTTCTTGATTTAGTGACATTTATTGAGGACTTTGTTAAAAAACAGCCAATCATACAGCAAACAGTACAGAAGCCTGTTGCAGGTCAACAGGTGAGCAAATCTGATACCAAGATGTGTCCTATACATGATGTTGAGATGAAAGGAAGAGAGGGGAAGTTCGGTCGTTTCTATTCACACAACATTAACGGGACATGGTGCAACGGTAAGGAAAAAACCTACTAACTATTTAACCTATGGAAATAACAATCAAGCCCGAACTAATCAAGGAGTTGAGCGTAGAAGGCGGACGATTGATACTCAAAGCTAGAGCCGAGGAAGAACTAATGAAGCTTCTCAAAATGAAAGATATGATTGATGAGGCTATAGAAGAGGCAAAAGAGGCTATCTCAGCCTCAGGTAAACAGATAAGTCCAGATTTCAAAGGCTTCATGGGTTCACAAGTAAAAGGGTATATGAAAAAGACTGGGTTCAAGTATGAAAGTATAAACGAGGACTTTATCAAACGTACTGAGCGACTATTCCCCGACACCGATAAGATTGAAGAATACAAAAAAGAACATGGGACACTTCCCGAAGGCGTAACAGAGAACGAACGAAAGGAAACGCTTGTCTTGTCAGTGAACAAAGGGAGGGCTTTGCCATGAAACGGTTACGCATAAGCTATTCAATGCTAAATGCAGCAAAGAGAAATGATTGGAATAGTGTAGTCTCAATGTATCTTCATAAGGAAACACCGCGAACAGAGGAACAATTAGAGGGGCTTGAATATCACAAACGATGGGAAGATGCCATCATGAAGAACAAGGCGGTTAAAATAGGGCAAGGCGAGTATATTTTCAATACTCCAAGGGTAGAAGAGAAGCACGAAGTAGACTACGGAGATGATTTCACACTTGTGGGAGTGTTTGACTGCATTGACGATAAGCGACTCTATGAATTCAAGACTGGAACTCAGGACGCTATGAGCTACGCCAATAGTTACCAACTACCGATATACTTTCTTATTGCGAAACTCAAAGGGATAAAAATAGATGAGGCATGGCTTATCCACTATAACCAATACGAGAATGTAGGGGAAATGGCTATTGTCCGCAATACCGATAGAGCGATTGAGGAGGCTTCTAATTATGTTGATACGTTGGGGGGAATGGTTAAAAGTTATCTGCAACAACTAAAACTTATATGAAGTCTATATATGACCTTGTATACGAACTCTTGCGGGACTATCCAGCTTTGAGGGACTCAGACCATAAGCTCATCTGGTCGGTATGGATTAAAGAAGGAAAGGTTATAGGAGGAAAGATATCAATGGAGGATTTTCTTAGTACGACCATCTCAGAGAGCATAACACGAGCACGAAGGAAGGTACAGGAAGAACATCCAGAGCTAGCAGCTTCTCCCGTAGTTGAGGCAATGCGTAAGGAAAAAGAAGAGGAGAAGGGGACTCATGTATACAGAGAAAAAGTAGATGTTGCAGAGCCCCTCACAATGGACTACGAAGCAAAAATGACTATGTTAATGCGGGCCAAGGAAGAACTAATCAAGAAAGGAATACTAAGAAAATGATATACTAGGGGTAAGGGCGGGAAGTTTCGGCTTCTCGCCACTTACTACTTGACTTTTTTTATAGAACTGTTAGAGTTATGTAAGGGACGAGGAGTAGTAGTTATAAATTGATAGAGATAGATAGAAACAGAAACCACCTATGAACGACCAGGTAAATAACGCAAAAATAAGATATGCGCCTTTCAAATGTCCCGTTTGCAATGGGTTTGGGACTGTTTCATTCAAGAAGACCACCTGCCATGCCTGTAAAGGTAGGGGGTTTGTCATGGTTGACCAAGAAACAGGCGAACTATATGACCAAACAAGGCTGGATAAGTCTTCATAGGAAACTTGAAGACAATCCGATATTCCAAAACGAGAAGGCTCTTAAGATATGGATATGGTTACTTCTTCGTGCAAACCACGAACCGAATGATGTACTCATAGGAAGACAACTAGTCCATCTAAAAATGGGACAATTCATATTTGGTAGCGATATTGCTTGTGAACGATTAAAGATGAGCAAATCCACAATACATTGGTGGCTTGACTATTTGAAAGTTGAACGCTACATTGAACGCAAAACAACAAATAGATATAGCGTCATAACGGTCTTAAACTACGAAATGTATCAGACAGTTGAACGCCAAGTTGAATACAGACGGAACGCCAAACGAACGCCAAGTGTACAGCCAAACGAAACAAACAATAAGGAGAATACTGTAAATACTGAGAATACTGATAATAAGAGGATACAGAAATTTTCTTCCCAACAGGATATTACTTTGCCTGTAATGAATGAGATAGCCGAGAAGTATCACGTACCGCTTTCCTTCGTACAGAGCAAGTTTGATGATATGAGTAACTGGATGGCCGCCAAGGGAAAGGTCTACAAGGACTACAAGGCCGCTCTCTCAAACTGGGTAAAATCTGACGCATTAAAAATTGCCGAGAAAGAACGTCAGGCTATTAATAAATTCCAAGTAACAAAAGTATGAAACTATCAGAATGTCCCGAACTATACAAGATTTATAAAGTGGTTATGAGTAACGATTCCTCCTACAAGATAACTGGGAATGTCAAGAAAGCTATCATGGAAGCAAAATCATCATGGGTTGAACTTCCAGATGGGAACTTAATTAACAAGAATTTCGTGGTTGAATTCAAATTAGACATGGAGGATACAAGAGATAATGTGAGAGCACACGCAGAAGAGATTAAAAATGCCTTAGCTATTAAATGACCTATAGAACCAAAGGGGTATACAAACCATATTAAATACTGTATACTGTTAATATGATAAAGAAGAAAGACAAAGACTTTAAAGACTTCCAAGAATACTATCGCTGTGCCAAGTGTGATAAGGGACTAGAATACCATCTGAAGAATTGTAGAGTTAAATGTAGAAAAGTTACTAATTATTCCCCTCTATAAGATGAAAAACAAATACACTATGCCAGAGATTGAGGAAGCTAAGCGGTTATCAGATGTATTCTTCAAGAAGGTGGATATATTCGTTAAAAAGTTAAAGGATAAAAAGAAACATTCACCAATCATATGAAAAAAATAAAACTATTAGTAGAGCTTAAATATGATGCAAATATAATGCACGGTAAAGATAAAGAAGCAACTGATTGGTTTTTTAACCATGTCTTAAAAGATAAACTAATTCTACATTCAAACGAAATAGGAGATGAAATTGGTGAAGTTAAAATTATAAAAATCATATGAAACAAGGAGATAAACAGAAGAAGGTAGAACTGAATACGATTATTGAGGGAGATTGTTTGGAGGTGATGAGAGGATTTCCTGATAAATGTATTGATCTAACAGTTACTTCTCCACCTTATGATAATTTGCGTACCTATAATGGATATACTTTTGACTTTGAAGGGATTGCAAAAGAACTGTATCGTGTAACTAAAGACGGTGGTGTAGTTGTTTGGGTAGTTGGTGATGCCACTATTAAGGGGAGCGAAACAGGAACATCTTTTAAACAGGCACTTTACTTTAAGGAGATAGGATTTAATTTACACGATACGATGATATGGGAGAAGACAGGTCAAGGTGCTGTCGGTTCAAATTATTGTTACTGGCAGAACTTTGAATATATGTTTGTTTTCAGTAAAGGAAGACCAAAATCTTTTAATCCTATTTGTGACCGAGAGAATAAAGTTACAGGTAAACAAACAACAAGCGGGGGAAGGAACAAAGATGGAATATCAACTTGCAAAAGAGAAATTATTGCAAAACCACTTGGTAGAAGATTTAATAATTGGAGAATAAATCAAGAAACAAAACAAGAACATCCAGCCACTTTCCCCGAAAAATTAGCAGAAGACCACATCCTCTCTTGGAGTAATGAGGGAGACACTGTACTTGACCCTATGTGTGGAAGCGGAACAACTTGTAAGATGGCAAAACTAAATAACAGAAACTACATAGGCATAGACATCAGCAAAGAATACTGTAAAATTGCCCGTAACCGCATTAACAGTTTACAACCTAAATTAGTATGAACTCACCCAAGGACTACCTTACTGATAGAGAGAAACTGATGGAGAAGATATATTCTATTCTTTATAAGAAAAGTAGAGTTGATGGTATTCGCCTGATAAATGAGGATGAATGGCCTATTGATGAGTTGTCTGCCCTCCTCACCAGCGAGGTAGAGAGGGTGATTGGGAAAGATGAAAGACACATAACAGATACAAAGGGGGAAATGAACAGAACAGGAAACCCCACTATGGATGAAATAATCAATACGACACAAATTGAAATAGATGCTCGTAATCAATTAAGGATGGAGCAACGCAAGGCTCTATCAGAGCTGAAGGGGGGTGATATAAAATGACAACATTTCAATATGTTCAGCCAACAGAAGAACAGAAAGCGACAATGCAGGTTTTCAGAGATAAATATGAAGCATTAGCAAAAGAAATCAAAGCTATTCAACCAACTCCAAATAGAGGTATGGCATTAGCATTGACCAAGCTTGAAGAAAGCTCATTCTGGCTCAATAAGGGAATCACAGGAAACAGCTAATCGTTAGCCCTTTGGGTTAAAGCCCCAGAGGGTTAGAAATTATCTGGCTTACAGCCTAAAAGGAAATGAGATACTTTTCCATGTTCACAGGTATAGGGGGATTTGAGTTAGGAATTAAACAAGCTTATGAGTTATCAGAAATTCACATTAAACCCGAAAATTGCTCCGACAGTGAGAGCCAATCATCACAACACATTGAACGTCCATTTTGTGTTGGTTTCTCCGAAATTGACAAGTATGCAAGCCAACTCTTATCAATTAAATGGCCGACAGTTAAAAACTATGGAGATGCAACAAAAATCAACGAAACAGAACTCCCCGACTTTGACCTCCTGGTTGGAGGGTTTCCTTGCCAGTCTTTCAGTATTGCTGGAAAAAGGAAGGGATTTGACGACACAAGAGGAACACTCTTTTTTGATATCGCAAGGATTCTTGCCTACAAAAAACCAAGGAATGTACTTCTTGAAAATGTTAAAGGTTTACTATCTCACGATGGGGGCAGAACTTTCCAGACAATCATTGGGGTTCTCACCGACTTGGGGTATTTCGTTGAATGGCAGGTTCTTAACAGCAAAAACTTTGGAGTCCCACAGAATAGGGAGAGAGTGTTCATTGTCGGACATCTTGGAGGAGTACCCACACGAAAAGTATTTCCTGTCGGACAAGATGACAACCCACTTACTACAAAGGGTGGAAAACAATCATCGGATGCCGTTGTTAGCAGGACATTGACAGCAACAGACGCAAAGATGCACCTTGATGGAAACTATATTCAACAAATCAACTCCCCCACCCACTCAAACGACAGGGTATATGGGGAAGAAGGGATAAGCCCAACACTCAACACTATGCAAGGAGGGAGGAGACAACCGAAGCTAATGGCTTATTCATCTTCCCAAAGAAAAGACCACGTTGAACATAGAATAAAAGAAGGAGAAGCAAATTGCCTTACCACTGGAAAAGGTTGTGCAGGAGGAATGAAAAGCATGAGTTTTGTTGATGAAGGAATAAGAATAAGACGTTTAACTCCTCTTGAGTGTGAGCGTCTACAGGGCTTCCCCGACAACTGGACTCAGGGATTCTCAGATACCCAAAGATACAAGATGTGCGGAAATGCAGTTACGGTAAATGTAGTTCAGTATGTTATTACTAAATTATCTGGCTTACAGCCTAAAAGAAAATGAACACAATATATTATTGGTTACTTAAAAAAATGGATATGGAACAAAGGATTTGGTTTTTGTTGATAATGATTTTTGGAGGTATGACAATGGCTATTCTATATATTCTTTTAGTAATAAGTTCTTTAAGACCATTTTATAACTGACCTATGAATAAACATTCACCTAATACTGGGGAGAAGTGTAAACATCTGAATTGTCTTGTATATCACGCTGATGGAGTATGTCATTGTGATATGACTCGCTATTATAGTATCTATAATCCAAAGGAAACAAAACCATCCCAACAGGAAAAAATACTAACCTTTTACCCTGAATCTGGTATGATCTGTGCTGAATGTGGTATAGGTTCATTTGCACATCTCCATAGACCAGGAACACTACCAAAAGATTTTGAACGAATAGAAGAACCACCCCAGCAGGAGAATATGTATGACTTACTTGATTGGAAATCAAACTATCGTGACTTATCTTGGAGTGAATATGTTGCTGTTATAGATGGTCAGCCCCCCAAGTCTAGTAAGTCCCCACATAAATCAAAAAGTGAGGATATAACCTCTGATGTCACAAAAGTTGGGAAGATTGAGAAACGCCTAGCAGCCCTTGAAAGACGAGTTAGACATTTAGAGGATAATAGATGAATAAGGGCTATTTTGTTGTAATTTGCCTACCAGAGTGTAGAGTACAAGTATATGACATTTCAAATGTTTCCGAAACCAATAAAGGTGAAAAAGAAAAGAAAAGAAATACGAAAGGTAGGGAAAAGAGGAAAGATAAACATAGAGGCAAACAAAAAGCTAAAAGAGTTATTCAAAGAAAGACGGATAACAAGATGCGAAAAACATTACGTATGTCCAAACGGAAACATGCTATCATTCGCACATCGCCACAAACGAAGTTGGTACTACGGAAGAGAAAAACTACTATCAGACATAAACCAAGTAGTTCTAGTTTGTATACCATTTCACATGAAAATGGAAAAAGATGAAAACTTAACAATAGATACATTTCAAATATTAAGAGGGACTGAAATATGAAATTTACTATACCTAAACCACCTTCAGTTAACACTCTCTATGGATTTCGTGGATGGCACAAATATATGACTAGGAAGGGCAAGGAGTGGTTTGAAACTGCTGGATGGAGTATCCGTGAACAGACTACTATTGGCAAGCCATTAAGAGAATCTAAGTTAATAGTTCATGCATTTATTATTATTGGAGATATTGATAACCTTCTGAAAGCTACCCAAGACCTTTTAACCAAGATGGGGATTATTGAGGATGATAAATGGATAATGGAGATTAGTATGACTAAAACAGTTGTTCATCACCGCAAGGATGAACGATTAGAAATTGAAATATATGAAACTAAAAGTTGAGGTTGATAAATGCCCCTATTGCAAAAGGAAAAGATTTTTTACAACAAGATGGGGATTAAGTGAGCATGTTCGTAAGTATCACCCGAAAAGTAAACTATTTAAGACCTCTTCTTAGGGAATATATGTCCCTCTTTTTCAAACTTCTGTGAGTTTTTCATAGCTACTACATGGAGTAATCTATCCCATTTATCAACCCAATATATTTTTTTATCTTTGAGAAGTTTTGCCCTATTTTCAAACACTTGTGAAAACTGTTCCCTAGTATGTGCCGTTGCTATGTCTGGGTGTATGCCCTTTGGGCCCACATGAGCATTTTTACATAGTGTAATACCGTTTAATAACGTATCAGGATTTTCAATTCCCACCTGTTCTGAATATCGTTGAGGGATTATATGATGTACTTGTAGTTTACGTTCCTCAATGGGGATAGCTTCACTCCCATTACACTTATGAGGAGCTGGGAATACACACTTGTTACCATCTCTTTCTTTTATAAACGTTTTTTGTTTAGCGGTATAGGCAAGTCCGAGAGCGTAGATGCCAAGAGGAATAAGACTAGAGATTATCTCAGGTCTATAAACCTCAAGCATATTATTTGTGTAATCTTTTTAACTCTTTCTCAATTGTTATCCTTCCCACGTTCTGTTGTTTGATCCCTTCCCTAAAATATTTACCCTTCCAGTATCCTGTAAACATAGCAAGATTAGCTAAGTGATTAATCATAGCTCTATTTAGAGGGGGGCCTTGATGGACTTGTCGTAATCTTTCCATGTTTTTTGTTTTGCCAAGGGTTGTCTTTGTGTAGTGTTCCTCCTCCTAATAGTATCCAAGCTGGGTATGCAGTATTCTCTCCAACAACCACAACTGTTTCTTTCCAGTTAGGATAAGTTAGGTCTAACTCAAATTGATCTACTATCTAATCCTTTAAATGCCAACAGCTTGGTACTTCTTTTTCACAATCAGCACTTCCCTTGAATAGACACCCATTAGGACAAAATTCACTACTCACTTTCCATCGCTAAATTTTTGTACTACATTACCAGTAACATATACACCTACAAACCCTAGTGCGAGAGTTAGGTATTCTCTTTCAAGTTTGAATACCGCCCACATAATACAGAGAGCAATTCCAACAAACGCCATTATATATTTCCTACCACCTAATTTATCTATCATAGATGTGATAAAATTTTTAATTTTCGTAATATCTCAATCATTTTAAATTTCTTGTAGAGGCTTCTTAATAAAATCTTTCCCTCTGCTGTGGTCTTAACGGTATGCTTATTTGCTTCCCTTAGTATTTTTTCTTTTAATGTTTTCATAGAGTTTTGGATTAATGATTTTAAGTCGTTCTTCGTATAGTTTATGAGTAACTTTCTTCAATTCATTTATCTCACCCTCTTGTTCTTTGATATGTATTTCAAGTATATTAAGTTTATCAATAAGTCCACATAAAATATACTTAATATCTTCCATTACTCTTAAGCAAATTGGAAAAGTGAAATCCCGCCCAAATAATTACTGCTGGAGTAATGTAATAATTATTGGTAATAGTCTTATCTCCATAAAAAATAGTTATATTAAGAAGTGCTGATATGGTAAAAATAGAGAATATAATATCCCCTATTAAAAGAAACGAATGATATTTTTTATATTGTAAAGAAATAAAAGAAGAGATTATGATAATCAAATAACAAACGATACGAGTATATTCAAATATAAAGTTCATATTTTTCTTCCAAAAAATCCTGCTACTCCTGAAAGTATGCTAGAAAATACTAATTGGAATATAGCAATAGCAGAAAGTTTTGTATCTAGATTTTCTTGCTTAACTTTTACCTTGTTAAGTTCTTCATCATATTTGTCTAATTTACATTCAATAGATTCTACTTGTTTTTCAAGATTCCCTACCTTAACGAGAATGACTTTTATATCGCTTTTTATCTCGGAAATAGTGTCGTCTATTCTACTCATGCTAGTACTATTGTTGTAATGGCTTGTAACTTTACCTTAGTAGTCTTTCCTTTAAATCGTTTATCAAGCGGTGTTTCAACCTCTTTTACAATTGTTATCTGTTCTTTTGATGCTTCTTTTAATTTCTCATCATAGGAGCTTTGTAGAGCCTTCTTTTCAGAAGCAAAATCAACTAGCAGATCAGTTCTCTGTTTGCTAAGAGCTGCGTCAAGAGTTAGTTTGTCGTGTTCTTTTACAGACTCAATATCCTTTATCAGAGAGAGATTTGTTTTGCTAAGATCATTATTGGTATTCGTTAGAGCCTCTATTTGATCTTTAAGATCATCTATTTGTTTATCCTTACCTGTAATTACTCCGTTAAGTCTATCTCTCTCTTCAGTTACTTGTTTAAGTTTAGTTGGACAGTCGTCCCCTGGGGGAATAGTTTGATTATTTTCTTGTAGATATGGAAAAGGATTAGTTGTCCCTGAGAATCCATCACTCTTATTACGGGGCATTCTATAGTAGCCCCAATGAAGATGTGGACCTGTAGAGTTTCCTGTATTATTTGAAATTCCTATCTGTTGACCCTCTGATATCGTGTCCCCTGCGTTTACATTGAATGACTGGAGATGTGCAAGGATTGAGCCTTCTTTATCATTCTCAATCTTAACGTAATTTCCATATCCATACTGGTCATAAGCCGCCTCTATAACCCTGCCACTGTGGGGGGCAAGGATATGGGTTCCTGTGGGAGTGCCGTAGTCTACACCATTATGACCTTTAAGACCAAATCGTGCATAGTCAGCTGGATTAACTCCCCACTCTTGCGTAATTAGGAAAGTTCCTTTGAATGGTCTTATCATAGGTTATTTAATAATCTTGGGACCAAAGTTCTTCTGTAGCCATCTAAGCTTAGTCTCAAGGTTTTGATAACTGTCTCCTTCATTTGGAGTATATTTATCAAGCATTCTCTCTTCAGTTGGAGTAAGAGCTGTCCCTGCACGAGCCTTGGATATATTAGCTCTGATGTTTGCTATGTTGGTTGCAAAGTCAAGCATACTCTTATCTGCCATATTTACATTAGCCAATACCCCAGCGGTTCTTGTACCAAGCCCAAATGGTCCAACCTTACTCTTTATACTTGGGAGCATAGCAATTGCAGTTTCAATAGCTACCCCAGTATCTGAGGCTGCTCTCTCTGCATCGGTCTTCTTTGCTCCACTTCCAGCTCCAAGGATATCCATAACGGTCTTTATCTCTGTTGCTTGCTTTCCTTTATTTTTAGCTAGGTCATAGATTGATGCCATCTGTAATAGTTCTTTGAGCTTTTCGTTATCTTGTGGTTGTGTCCCAAATTGTGTTGATATTGTTTCCTCAGGGGTTGTTGTGATTTGCTCTTGTCCTTTTGGACTTATGGCTCCTGAGAGAATCTGCATTAAAGGAGCTGGGAATCTTTCCCCAAGGCCAACTGCTCCACTTACTGCCTGTCCTGCTGGATTCTTTATTGTTCTATCTAATGCCCGTCCAACACCCATTCCTCCTCTTCCGAGAAGGTCTGTTAATGATTGTATTCCTCTACTGTGGAATAATCGTTCAGTTAATCCCTGAGCGCCCTTACCAGCACCCTCAGTTTCTATTAAGTCATTTGCCATCTCAATGGTTGCGTGTTGTAGACTATTAAGGGCTTTAATTGATGGGTTCTTGGTTCCAATATCTTTAATAAGGTTGACGCTCTTTGTTGCATTTGGGTCAACAGAGTCAATAGCTTTCTTTAATGCGTTAAAAGCTGCCATCTTAACCTCCTCAATTGCTGTCAACTGTCCTGGTGTTCCACCAGCCTTAGGTTGTAGTTTTGCAAAAGCTTTAGCCAAATCATCTCCGTAGAGTGATTTTAGATTATAAATATCTAGTCCAGCTGCGGAGCCCTTCCCCTTTGCCATAAGTTCAGCAAAATCACCCTTAACCTGACTGATTGCATCTCGTACTGCTTTCTTTTCAGAAACCGTTATCTGTCTTGGGAGTTCTTCTTCAAAAAGATTATTTAGTGATTTCTTTGTTACCTGTGTCTTTATCCCAGCGAGTTTACTTTTAAGTAGGTCTCCTACATATTTTCCCTGTTCACCAAGTTGGGTTAACTGTGCAGTCGATGAGCCTTGTATTCCAAGAGCCTCCTGTAGTGCATTCTTTGTTGCTCTATCAGTTATATGTCTTGTCCCACCAGATGTTGATGGATTAAGTACTGCTTCACGAGCCCCCTGTCCAAGAGATGTTATTTTTTCTCCTATGTTTTGCTTTCTTGCATTTTGTGATATCTTCTGTAGGGAAGAGGAAAGAGCCTCCTCTCCTTCTTTTACAACTGCCTGTTTCCCACGACCTAAGAGTCTTCCTCCTACTCCAAGGACTCCACCCAATGTCCCACTTATTCCAGCTCCACCTAATATATCTGCTACTCCAGTTCCTTCCTGAGAGGCTGTCATAAGTCCTCCTTGAAGGGCTGATTTAAGTATTTGGGATTTAAGTCCACCCCCTGTTGGGTCTATGGCATAACTCATTATTCCTGCTGTGTTTCGTCCAATCTCCTCAGCCGCTCCAGGTAGGGTAGTAATCTTTGCGATATCCTCCTTACTTCTTACAAGTGGAGATGGGAGACTAGCCTCTGAAATCTTCTGGGTTGCTTGTGTAAGACCACTAAGTCCACTTGATAGTTTTCTTGACTCATCAAGTAGGGCTTTCTTTTTGATTGGGTCTTTTTCTTTCCTTAATTGTTCACTTACTTTATTAAGTCTATCTATAATATCCGTACTTACTTTGCTTGTATGGTCTATACCAATTGCCTTTGTGGCTTCCTGACCAGCTGTTAGTATATTCTGTTCAGTCTTCACGAACGGAGATGTTGCTGATTTGAGCATATCAAAAAGAAAGTTTCCAGCTTGAGATTGAAGAGACTGTGGCTGTTGTACTGTAGGTTTAGTTGCCTCTGGACTTTCATAAAGCCCTGGATTAGCCTGAGCAAATGTATCTGGAACTTCAAGAAGCATTCCTGTTTGTTTATCTCTGAGTTTCATAGGATTATTTATTTATAAGTCCACTTGGTGTTTCCATAAGTAACGTTTCCTTTTGTATCACGATACATTGTCATTCCTTTATATGGCCCTTCCTGTACCACTCCTACTGGTTGTTTATTAGTATCAGTCCAAGCGTTTCCTTTTGCGTCATACCATCCACCAGTTGACTTCCCCCCACCGAATTGTTCAAGAAGTTTAGTAAGAGCAACATCAAGTATAGGATTGGATGTTGTTCCATCTCCACCTTTTGCTGAGGTAAGGGCTTTTTTATATTCAACTTCTGCTTGAGATGCTGGAAGTGTTATTTCGTTATATGTTTTCTCTTTCCATTTCTGTTCTGCATCAATATTAGCCTGGTCTATATTCATCTTATAGAGGTTAAGCGCATTATTGATTGCCGCTTGTGAGCCACCTGACTGAAGCTGTGCGATTGCACTTCGCACATTCCTAATTGCCTCTGTCTCTCCTGTGGTTAGATTAGCGATTTGGTTAGCAAGGCTTCTGAGGTCGGCCTCTTGTGACAAGCCTACATCCTTTAAGGTCGCTGAGGTTTCTGCAGTAATTGGATTAAGGGCATTAGCAAGTTCCTGCTGTGCCATGGTGCTACTCATCTCAATCCCTCGTTTACCCAACTCCCCACTTGTTGCAACACTTTGTCTTTGTTCCTGTACTTTCCCTTTCTGGGTTATCTGACTTATTAGGTTTTCATATCGTGCCTTGAGGGGGTCACGTTCAGCCTCTAGTTGAGTTCTGGCCTGTGTGAACTTAGCCTGTGTTTCAGGGATAGATGCTTCAAGAGATTCTACTGCTGGCTTATTGGCCTCTTGGTTCATGGCAATAGTCCGCTTTAAGATGTCATCGAAGTTAGTCCCAGCTACAGTTCCTCCACCTGCTGAAGAGATAGTGGATTGGGAGCCTCTGTTGTTACGGTAGTCATCATAACCTGTGTAACCTGCTTTGATTGCGGCGTTATTTCTATCCGCTGGGTTCATTGTATCTATGTTTGGGTCTACTGCGCTGTATGCCATAAGTTAAATGTTAAATAGTCCAGTCTAGTCTGGTACATTTATCTTACAGACAGCTGCTTATAAGGTCAAGTATTTTATAACCCTAGGTTATTCTTGAATATAAAGAATATAAACGTGTATGTTTGATTAGAACTAAATGATGGATATCCAGAATTAGTTGCGTAAAAATCAATTGTATTCTCTTTAATTTGAAAATCACCACTAAAAGAAGTTGAGGCTCCAGTTAAGAGTGCAGGACATGGAAGATACTCTCCAGTTGGAGCTTTCATATATACTTCAACGTATGGATAAAAACCTAAGTTATGAGTATAGGTAGATTTTCCAGCTATTTCTAAATCAACAGAATTACTCTTCACCGTAACGTCTATTGTATCTTTAAGATAGTATTGCAATGTACCAAGATCAGAAGTAAATATTAAATCTTCTGGTTCCTGAGTTGAAAGTACATCTATACCTATCTTTGATATCTTCATCCCAATAAAACTTAATGGTCTAGGTATTTTTGCCCTGACTGAATCAGAGATTGCAAAACTATCAGATATAGGATTATTTATATCTCCAGATATTGCAAGACTAATAGAATCAGTAATTCCTTCAGAATCGACTAATTCTATTCCACTTACTGTATAGGTAATCGATAGAATAGCCTGTTTTGATCCTCCACTAGTGTATTCATATACGCTTAAATAATTTCCTGAAGATGATCCATTATCATAAAGCCAAAAGGCCATAGCATTTCCACTTGACCATCCAGATCTATTTATTATTTCTTGAACTATGGTTGTAATATCTGGAGTATCAAAAGTTGAATCAGTAGTTTCATTTATAGTCCCAGTCCACGAAACTGAAGCTGATGTATGTGTTCTTGTCCTTGCTGTATCTTCTGGTGAAGCAACAAATTCAGCCGTGTTATCCTCATCTACTCCTACTATCCCATTAGTGATATTTGGAGATTTTGTTGATAAAGCTGTAAATGTTATCTTTGCAGAAGAAATGCTCGCTGAGTTTGGGATATTTACTGAAGTAAATCTAAGACTAATATTTCTTGTTACTGCTCCTGGATTACCTATATTCAAAGCACCGTCAGTTGAAACACTCCAAGTACCACCATTATTGGTATTATCTACATCTCGTATGTTAGCATCAATTTGTTTAGTAAAGGTAGCCATTATATTTTTTCAAGACAATAATATCTGATATACACATCGGTACTTCCCGCAGTATTTGATATAAACATCTTTATCTTCGTGTCGTCTACTTTGATAGAATCAAATGTTACCTTATAAGTAACTCCAAGCTTTGTCCCATATAGAAATACTATTCCACTATTTGCAGTACATACTTGTGATCCTCCAATCTGCCTCATGAAGGCATTAACAAGCGGGACAAAATAAAGTCCATGGTTAACATCTATCTCATATGATGAAACTGTTCCTGGTATGCCTGCGGTTACTGTCCCACTTACTATTAGCTTGAAAGTATTATATTGTGAATTAAATATAAAATCATTTGGATCAGTAGAGGTAAGAGTATTTTTTCCAGATTTTGATACCGAAATAACATTTATCATGTGAGATTGTCATAAAAAAGATAATAACTAAATACTAATGAAACCGTCCCAGTATTTACAAATATAATATTAGATGTTCCTAAATTATAACCAGGTCTATTTATTGCCGAAGCTGAAATCTGACCATAACATTTTATATAATTATCCCCTTCCTTGTAATTAGATACAACAAATGGGATATATCCAAGATTATGTGCAACAGTTCCATTTGATCCAGCTGCTACTGATATTGTTCCCCTTACTTTCTCTTTAATCAGGATATTGTCAGAATCAGATAATAAAGAATAATGATCGGGAGTTACATCAGTTAATGCGTCATATCCAGGAGTTGTAACTCTAATTGTAAATCCCATATTAAACTTGTCCAATTACTATTCTATTCGTGGTTCCATCATTTACGAGTATTCGGTTATTCGCCCCATCAAGAAGCATATATCCTGCGGAAGATGAGCCGAGGTTAAGTCCAACAATAACTGTGCCAGCTCCTATCTTGTCGGCTGATATGTAGGCTATCTTGCTCTCGGAGATTGAGTTACGTTCATATCCTGAGTCAAGAGCGTATGAAGTAACCACCGTACCATAGTTTGTTACGGGGGAGTTTATAGGTTGCATGAACGCATTAAGCCCTAAGTTCTCGTATGTCATAGCGGTTGTACTTCAGAGTCAAAGCTCATACCATAGAACGTAAAGCGAGAGTTACGAGATGACTCATAAATCCTAACGAATAGAAACTTAGACCTGGCTTCTGAGGGAAAGCGTGTGCGAAGAACCCCAGTTGAGGTATCTCCAAGCTCCACCCATTTCAGTCGGCTCATGGTGTAGATGTCTGAGAATGCCACTTGTACTTTAGCCTGACATCCTGGATTGAAGAAGAACCATGCCCAGTTCCATTTCTTATCCAGCTCAGGAACCCCTGCATGTACCACAAACTCCATGGTAGCTTCTATTGAAGCCCCATTGTCTGTATTGGCAGTTCCAGCCAACTGGTAGCATTGTCCTGTTGCATCTCCCCAGATAAGCTGTTGATTACCACTTGCATCCCTATATGAATGGAAGGCTGTGGGGAAGTTGGCAAACTTCCAGTTAACAAACTCATTCTTGTTGAAGTCATACTTGATGATGGCATTCCCTATGGTCTCTGCTGTGAAGTCATCTGTTATCGTGCCTACCGCCAGTAAATAATCATATCTATAGACCTCCCCTGGTGCAGTGTCGAATATTGCCCCTACAATACCGCTTCCTGCGTTATTGTAGATTTGGCGCTGTATTGGGTTACTGATAAGTTGAGGCTTGTCCCCTCCGTATCCAAATACCCCTAGGCGGTTAAGCCAGAACCTATACCCCTCAGCCTGTGCAATAGAGTATGGTGAGGAGGCCCCAAGTCGTGTGGCCGTATCAACCAAATTATACCCATCCCATCTATACATGAGTCCTGAGTTCTTCATGGCGATAAGGCGGTCAAATGACTTGAATACTTTGTTTATCTTCCCTTCCCCTGGAATGGTGAGTGATGAGGAGTCTGAAGTACCACTTGTCTGCCAGTTAGTCCCATCCCCTGCCGAGGAATAGAAAAGAGTGGATGCTGTACCTGCTGCATAAATGCGTCCCTGGTATTGTTCCACATCAACCGCTATTGGAGCAAGGCTTCCTGCGGTGAATGAAGTACCACTTGTTGAGTATTTGAGAGTCCCCACCCCATCAGCTATAAAGAGAGTGTCGTTCAGAACTGCATATCCTATATTACTTCCATTTCCAACTGTCCCATTTCCGCATATAGTCCATGCTCCAGTACCCTGAGTTGAGTAGTAAAGAGAGCTTCCTGAAGCCCTATAGGTATAAAACGTAGTCCCATCATTCTTTCTCCATGAGAAGAGTGAGTTAACCTGTGAAGCGTCAGGAGTACCTAAATAGGTAGAATATCCTGGTCTTTTCGTCTTTGCTCCGTAGAAGTCAGAAGTGACGTTTAGAGCCCTAATCAGCTCCCCATCGTTTTTAGCTAGAGGGTTTACATAGTAGTTAAGCCCCCCTATGTTCTTAAAGTCCTTTATATCCATAGTTAAAATAACTTATAGTCGTCCTCTGCCGATATGGGGGATATGATTTGTATGAATTGTGGCCCACTCTTTTGGCGTGGTGCAATCTCAGCTCTAAACTTCCCCATATCCGACACTGCATCGTTGTAATATCTATCTCCTCGGTCAGCCTTATTGTCAAGATAGTATGCCTGAGAGAGTGCATAGTTGATGAAACTCTTTGTATATCTCTGCATTGAGTAGGGGAGTTCATCAGTTTCGTTCACAAGGTTCGGTGGGGCTTGGTAATAGGTCAAACTAATGGTAGCTGAGTTGTCAGCTGGGAGTCTGCCGATAACCCTATCCCCATGCATGTAGTAGTAAGGATGGCTTTCAGCGAATGTCTGGTCTGGCATAAAGTCATTTACTCGCATCTTAGTCATCATATAGTAGTCACTTCCGTTGGTTCCTATCCCATTATATACTATATCATAATTTTTAGTTCTTCTTGGTGATAAAAATT
>CAYSGM010000007.1:28469-42689 GCA_964430595.1 uncultured Candidatus Cloacimonas sp. | reverse complement strand
ACCACCAAACCCACACTGATGAGGATCTGGTTACGGCGCGAGAAGAAACGTCCGCGGATGGAGAGAGGGATGAGATCGCTGATCCAGGCAATCCAGATATTGGCACCCATGGATTGTAATCCGGCACTTACCGCCAGCAAAATCAGGATGAACCAGATGCCGTGTTCACGCACGGGGAATAGCAGAGCTAAGCCCAGAAACAAGGTTAAGATACGGCCTGCTGCGGTGATCCACACGCAGGCCTGCTTGCGCTGTTTCAGCCTGTGGGTTAAAGCCACGCCTAATGGTTGCCAGATAGCGGAAGCCTGCCCCAGGGCACTCAGCATGCTGTAATGCATCGGCGTAGCTCCCATGATCACCATCAGCTTGGTGATGAAAGAAGAGCCAATCTGCGCCAAATTGCCATATACCTGAGCAAAAATCCCCTCTAGGATGGAAATGCGGTGTCCTTGGCGGATAATACTGTTCTTGGTGCGTGCTGTTTGCTTCATAGGGTGGCATAACCTTCTGATAGTTTTTTACTAAAAACGGACTATATCCATTGTGGGCAGGCTTATGTCCAGCAATATTTTCAGCGGGCATTGCTTAGCAGTATGGAATCGCAGGATTATGTTGTCAAGAAGAGAAAACGGCTTAGCTTGTCATTTATTGAGTTAGTATGTTTTAGGCATTAATATTATAGCTAGGCTAAAAAGCCTTTTAAGCGTGGTGGATACCAACAATGGAGCAATCATGGACGGATTACCGGCAAATGGCGATGCGAATGTGCTGGATTCTTCTTATACTCCCAGAAGAAGATTCCGCACTCCTCTGCTTGCTTTCGCAATGCTGGTTGCTGCCGTATGTATTATAGGCATTATCTATATCATTTATGAAACAGACCAGTTGAAAATCACCATTCGGGAAGATCTGTCTGCTATAGCAGATTTGAAGGCAACCCAAATTGCTAATTGGAAAGCTGAGCGTAGCGAAGATGCAAAACAGATATTTGAAACCCCTTTGTTTCAACACTTAACAGCTCAGTACCTTATAAACAAAAACGATGCTGTTAACAGGCAATTACTAACCGAGTGGATGAGAGTATTCTATAAGCAACATGATTATAGCTGGATCGCCTTGCTGGATACCCGGGGAGAGCTAGTGCTATCGATACCGGAACAGAAAGCAGCACCTTCAGTATCGCATAAAGAGTATCTCGATGCTGCCGTAGAAACAGGCAAGATTATCATGATAGATCTACACCGCGATATAGACAAGGACAGCATAGAAGGCTCTGGGATATTTATGTCCTATATGATACCGGTGATAGACCTTACAAAGGCGAACAATCCACCCGTGGGAGCATGGTTTGTCCAGCTAGACCCCAGCAAGTATTTATTCCCCATAGTGCAAACATGGCAGGGCAACAGTAAATCTGCGGAGACCTTGTTAGTCCGCAGAGAGGGAGATGAAGTAGTTTTCCTTAATGATCTAAGGCACAAACAGGATACAGCCCTTAAGCTCCGATTCAAGCTTGCTGATACACCCAATCTGCCTGCTACCAAAGCGGTTTTGGGAGTAGAAGGCATCTTTGAAGGGGTGGATTACCGGGGCGTTAAGGTGGTCTCAGCTATACGAAAAGTGTATGGCACTTCCTGGAGCATGGTGGCAAAGATAGATAAGAAAGAGCTATACCTTCCCCTAAGGAAACGGATTTGGGTAATATCGTTCATAACCCTGATCATGATGCTGGCTTTGGCACAGGCTGTGGGGATGCTGGAAAGACGCCACGATGAGGAGTGGCTGCGTAAACAACTTATCCTGGAGCATGAGAAAGCTAAGCTTCAGGATGAGTATCACAGAATTGCTCAGGAATGGCAAGGAACTTTCGATAGTATCAGTGATGCCATCTGGCTGCTGGATAGCGAGAATAAGATTATCCGGGCAAACAGCGCTACTACCAATACGCTGGGCTTGAATTCTGAGCAATTGATTGGCAAGCACTGTGCAACTGTGGTTCATGGTGAGGCTAATCTACCGGATGATTGCCCCTTTCCCAGAATGCTAAGCACGAAAGCCAGGGCAGCCTCAGAAATCAAACTGGATAACAGATGGATGAGTATTTCGGTTGATCCCATTCTGGACGATAAAAACGAGCTGATCGGAGCGGTGCATATAATGAGGGATATCAGCAACCAAAAACTAGCCGAGGAAGCTCTGCGGGAAAGCGAATCCACCTTCCGGGAGCTGTTTGAGCACATGAGCAGCGGAGTTATCGTGTATGAACCAAGCGAAGATGGCAAGGATTTCCTTATAATCAGTATGAACAATGCGGGGGAAAAGATAACCGGGGTAAAGCGCGAGGAGATAATCGGGTCTTTAGTTAAGGAAGTATACCCCAGAGTGGTGGAGATGGGGCTATTCGACAAGTTGCTTAAGGTTAGCCAAACCGGTAATCCAGAAGAATTCCCTACAATAATGTACCAAGATGATAAGCCTACTTCCTGGCACGAAAACTATGTCTTGAGGCTTGAATCAGGCTACGTAGTGGTTATATTCGATGATGTTACCGAGAGCGTGAAAGCCGAAGCAGCCATCACAAAGCTAAATGAAGAACTGGAAGAGCGAGTGGAAGAACGCACCGCACAGCTGGCAATAGCCAATCAGGAACTGGAAGCGTTCTCCTATTCTGTGTCCCATGACTTGCGTTCTCCCTTGCGGGGGATATCCGGCTGGACTCAGGCTTTGAGCGAGGATTATTCCGATAAACTGGATGAGCAAGCAAAAGGATATCTGAACCGGGTGGTGTTTGAAACCCAACGTATGAGCCTGCTTATCGAGGGTTTATTGAAACTTTCCCAGATAAGCAAGTCTGCCGTTACACCTGAAGACGTGGATTTATCTTCTCTGGTCATGGAAGTGACGGATCGGCTAAAAGAAGAGCACCCAGACCGTAATGTTCAAATTCTGATTCAGCCTGGCTTACACACCCTGGGAGACAGGAACCTGCTGGAGATATTGTTTACAAACCTGTTTACCAACGCCTGGAAATTTACCGGCAAGAAGGAGCAGGCTATAATAGAATTCGGGCTTACCACGATACAGGATAAACCGGCTTATTTCGTGCGGGATAACGGTGCTGGATTCGATATGATGCATGCGGCAAAGCTCTTCGGGGCATTTCAGAGGATGCACAAAGCAGCAGACTATCCCGGAACCGGAGTGGGGCTGGCTACGGTGCAAAGAATTGTAATACGTCACGGGGGTAGAATATGGGCAGATGCCAAACCTGATGAAGGTGCTACCTTTTTCTTTACCCTACAGGAGTTATCATGAATAGCAAATCCATCCTGCTGGTGGAAGACAACCCCAGCGATATCGAGCTGACCAAGCGTGCCCTTTCCAAAAGCCACATAGCCAATACACTTGTGGTGAAAGAAGATGGGCAGGATGCACTTGACTATTTGTTTAATGAGTGCAGCCTAGCCAAGGAGACTCTTCCCACAATTATCATGCTGGATCTAAAGCTTCCCAAGATAGACGGATTGGAAGTTTTAAGGCGCATCCGTGCTGATGACAGAACCAGAAGAATACCCGTGGTTATCCTTACTTCATCGGGGGAGAAAACCGATATTGGCAGCAGCTATGATCTGGGGGCAAACAGCTATATTCGCAAGCCTGTGGATTTCAACCAATTCGTGGATGCAGTTAATGGCTTGGGTCTTTACTGGCTGGTTATAAACGAGACTTCCCCGCTATAACAACCACAAAGCATTAGCAACCTGATATCAGCCCTTCTATATACTTCAGGACGGGCTCGTTATCGAAAGATTTCTCCACCGTTTTTATCACTCCCAGGGGTTTGAGGGCTTCTCTATCCTCAATGTGGATTGCACCTGTAAAAAATATCGCGGGGGTGCTAATCCCTGCTTCTCTGATTATCTTTAGTGCATGAACGCCATCCATCCCCACTAAGTGCATATCTATCAGCATCACGTCAAACTGCTTTTCCGCAAGGACTTTTAGCGCATCAGGCAGCAGTCCTACCCCCTTGAAGCTGTGTCCACGTTTGATGCAGGAACGTTCGAAAAGTCTTCTTATACCTTCTTCATCATCCAGCATAAAGATGTTAGCACTGCTTTTTGGAGATTTAGCACCGTTTAACAGGCTTCTGATCTGCACCGCTATATCCCTGGAATTGAAGGGCTTCTGAATGAAAGGCATGCCCTGTTCAAACACCTCGTACTGCACAATGGCATCATTAGTAAAGCCGGACATAAACAGCACCTTTTGCTCCGGGACAAGCTCCAGAACCTTGTCGGCAAGTTGCTTCCCGTTCATCATGGGCATAATCACGTCCGTTATCATCAAATCCGGTTTCAGCCCCTGACGGACAAGGTTTAAGGCTTCTGTACTTTCGGAACATGCACTTACCTTGTAACCAAGATTCTTAATCAGCTTTGCGAAGTATGAAAGTAGTGCTTTTTCATCTTCCACAATCAGGATATGTTCCCCTTTACCAAGGATATACAGCTCGTGGCTTTGCGGAGAAGTTCTACCCAGCATCTCGGTGGATTCGGGAAGCAGGACTGTAACATTAGTTCCTTTCCCAAGCTCGCTTTTCAGGATTATATATCCACCCGCTTGAGTTACAATTCCATAAACGGTGGAAAGCCCCAAGCCTACTCCGCTGCCGATTCCCTTCGTGGTAAAGAAAGGCTCGAAGATCTTGCTAACCGTAGCTTCGTCCATACCGCAGCCTGTATCGCTTAGGCTAAACTGCACATACTGTCCGGGTTTTATATCCGGGCGGTTGGGCATGGAATCCTTATCAACTCTCAGGGAGGATGTCTCAATACTTAGAACACCACCTTGAGGCATTGCTTCCTGGGCATTAACCGCAAGGTTTTCGATGATCAGTTCTAACTGAGAAGGATCTATTTTTACATGCAGGAGTTTATCTGCCAATGTTGTTATGATCTGTATCTTTTCGCCCATTAGCCTATGAAGCAGATTACTAAAATTGCCAAGCAGTTCGTTCACGTCCAGAACCCGGGGCTTCACTATCTGCATACGGCTGAAGGTCAGAAGCTGCCGGGTTAGTCCCGCAGCCCGTTCTCCGGCTTTCAGCACTTCCGCAACGCCGATTCTTAGGGGGCTATCTAAGGGAAGCTCATCATTAAGCTCTTCGCTGTAGCCCTGAATGATGTTCAGCAGATTGTTAAAGTCATGGGCAATCCCCCCGGCAAGCTTCCCGATGGCTTCCAGTTTTTGGCTGGCAAGCAGCTTCTCCCGCAATGTCTTGCTTTCGGTTACATCGGTCATAACCCCAACCGAGCCAATCACCTTGCCATCTTCGTCGCGAAGCGGAGCACCGCTTATTCGCAGCCAGATAATGTCGCCATTTGCCTTTTTGCCCCGCAGTTCATATTCATCGGCAACTCCCTGGGTACGGGCTATATTCTTTTCGATGATCTGGTGCCTGTCCTCTTCGTGGATTATCACCTCGTTGCCCGGCTTGCCTATGATATCCTCGGCACTAAGACCGAATAACTCGCAACAGCTTTTGTTAACGAACTGGACGATATCATCATTATCTACAATAACCACGCCTTCCCGCATGGTATCAAAGAGCAGGCGGTATCTGTTGTATAATCTTTGTAGCTTAAATCCCGTTTCTTTTTGCTCGGTCACATCCCAGGCGATGGCTAAAACTGTCGTGACTTTACCATCTTTATCAAATACCGGTGATGTATTGGCAGTAAGCCATCTCCACGTTCCGTCTTTATAGCGGACCCGGTATTCCAAATCCGATTGTCGCTTTCCTGTTGAGAAAGTTCTTCTAACAATGTCCATACAGCTGTTAAAGTCATCAGGATGCACAGCTTCTTTAAAGGAAAACTGAAAAGATGGGTCGGTGGGGTCGTATCCAAGCAGTGCTGGCCAGTTTGGGGTTACGAACTTGAATTTACCTTCAGCATCAATTGTGGCAATAGTGCCATTGGCAATTTCTACGTAAGAGCGATACTGAAGTAGCTTCTCGGCAAGACGATCTTTCTCGCACTTCAGATCTTGCAGCTCTGTAACAAGAGCTTGCACCTGCTGAGTAAGCATTCGATTCTGTTTTACGAGATCGTCCTCAATCTGCATCTTGTCCACCCCTTCTATGTGTTGCTATCCTGTATTCTTAAATTGAATCACACCATAATGCCATCTGATAACATATAATACGTAAAACTCAGCATAGGGCAAGCGAATAATCTGTCAATGAAATTCTGTTTTCGGGGTTCCCTTCCAGCGGAATACAGGACATCTCGGCAAGTCTGGAGTCGATTCGGCATAAATAAGCTATCGCCTTATAGTTATCTTTATCAGCCGAATGGACTACAGAGTCACTCACATTAAACTCGGCAGGAATAAAACCAATCAGCTGGGAGACGCTGTAGTCCATGACGCCGCGAACATATAGGTAGTAATAAAGATAGGGAAGGCGTCATCGATTCCAGTCTTACATTTCCCTTCAGAATAACAGACATCTTGCCTGACGCGTCCTTGCTAATCCGATCGTAATTCGCAGTGGGGTTCACCATGATCTCACCGGGATAAATCATGGTGAGTTCATGGTCAGATCTCCTCCGGCACAGCTTCGGCAAGCAAGGGCAGTGTAACCGCAGACGCCCCGTCTGCGAAGGAAGCAGCTAAAACATCCACCCAAAAAGAAAGCCACCGCATTAACAGCGGTGGCTTAACAGACTTAGCTATTTATAGCTTAGCGTTGAAATCTGTTGCGATTGAACTCAGCTTTCTTTTGCTTGCGACAGTCCGGGCAGCGTTGCGGCTCGTTCTGAAGACCTTTTTCTTTGTAGAATTCTTGTTCGCCATCGGTGAATACGAATTCTTTGGAGCAGTCCTTGCAAATGAGTGTTTTGTCGGCCATGTTAGTGTCTCCTTTTTTTCGGGATCGAACATTCTGGTTTGAGGCTCTCCCGGAAAATAAGGAATAGGCTCTTGGGAATGTTTAATCGCATATGGTGTCATATAACTGTGGCTCTCTAATTCTGTCAATACATATTTTAGAAAGTTGTCTTATCTACGAAATTAAAGCCATCTATCAGCATGGTGGGCAGGGATGCATGCGACGAGGCAAGTTCATTGGCACCAAGGGCTAAGATACGTCTGGTGGCATCGTGCGGGATCTCGTTAAAGCGTAGATTATTTATTGCGTGCTTAACCTTGCCATTCTCGAAATATAGCACTCCGTCTCGCGTCATACCGGTTAATTCCCCTTTCTTTGCATCCACAGTGCGGATATACCAGAAGCGGTTTATGATGAGTCCACGCGGGACAAGCTGCATCATTTCCTCTTCCGTGGCGGTACCGCCGGGGACGTACATGTTGTAGCTGGCGGATGGCGAGCAGCCGACCTTTTTTGCCCAATAGCGGTTGGTAGGCTGGGTTTTCAGCACGCCTTTTTCCACCCAGGGGATTTCCACGGAGGCATAACCTTCGTAGTTATAGGGACTAGCGGTTAGCTCCGGACGCAACAGCGTGGAATACCAGCTGAACTTATCGCCGAAGAAGGGCTTACCAAGCTGGTCTGTGAAGGGGGTGAAGCCTTCGTCACTCTGACGGCGGTTCATCATCCAGCCCATGAACCATAACAGTTCTTGCAGGGCACCGGGACGCAGGATAACGGCTATCTTTTCCGGTTCGAAGCTTTGCATACCTTCCAGGGCAGTTGCTTGTGCTGCCAACTTGGCGAAATCCTTGTCCAGACTGAAGGGAGCATAGTGCTTGGCATCGTAATCCACCTTGGTCTCCACGCTACCCTTTTTTAGGGTCATACTGTGTCCAAAGCTGGTTTGGCAATTGCTGCCGGTAAAGCCGTTCTTGGTGAACATATAGCTTTCGCCATAGTGCTTTTCGGTCATGCCGGAAACGGTGGCATCCATGGCTTTGGCTTTATCTATGGCTTTTTGGACGATCTCCACCATTTGTTTGGGGCTAAGGGCTTTGGTTTCGGGATCGCAGTTATCGACCTTAGGTAGCGGAACGGCGGCAGCAGAGGGCATAAACTCCGGATCTTCGGGTGCCAGTTTAGCCATGTCTTCCGCGGTTTTGAGCAGGAAGGCAAGAGTAGTTTCATCATCCTGATTTACCGTGCAGCTTCCGGACTTGCTGCCATAGGATACACTTAGTGTGATATCCAGTTTGGGACCGGCGATATGCTGGGTGATGCCATTTTGCGCAAAGCGAGTCTCATGGCTGTCCCAGTTGCTAATATGCAGGCTGTAATCCTCGGCAGTAGTGTGTTGCTTAATATATTGGGCTATTCTTTCGATGTTCATTGGGAACCTCCTACACGGATGTTGCGGAATCTTGCAGGCGCAGAGCCGTGGGTCATACGAGCGCTTTGCGGGGGCTGCCCTTTGCCACAGTTCACCACGCCGAAGGGACGCCAGAAACGTTCATCGGCAATGGCATCGCAACTGTTCCAGAATTCCGGATTGCAGGACTTGTAGATCACCTTTTTAAGCGGACGGAACAGCTTGCCGTTCTTGATTTCCCAGAAGAAATCTCCGCCAAACTGGAAGTTCACGCGGTGCTGGTCGATGGAGAAGCTGCCTCTGCCCTGAATGTAAACCCCATCTTCCGTATCGGCGATAAGCTCGCCGGGGGTGAGGGGTTTGGTGCCGGGCATCAGGTAGAGGTTAGGAATGCGGTTGATGGGCTGATCGAAGTAATAAGTTGCCCGGTTGCAGCCGCGGGAGTAGTCCAAACCTATTTCCATGGCTGTGTCGCGGGTGCTGCCGTATTCGTTCAGGATGCCGTCTTTTATTATATGCCATTTCTGTCCGGGAACGCCGTCGTCATCGAAGCCGTGCGTGGCAAGGCCTTCGCAGAGAGTGTTGTCGCCCATGAAGTTTACTATCTCGCTGCCATAGCGGTAGTTCTTCAGCTTTTCGGGGGTGGCAAAGGAAATGCCGGCGTAGTCTGCTTCCCAGCCCAGCACGCGGTCAAGTTCGGTGGGGTGTCCCACGCTTTCATGCATGGTTAGTCCCAGATGGTTGGGGTCAAGGATGAGGCTGCGTCTTTCTTCGGGACCCAGCACATCGGCTTTAACTTTTATCAGAGCTTCTTCGGCGATTTGCTTGGCTTTCTCAATTAAGTCCAGGCTCAGGATCCATTCCCAACCCACAGCTCTGCCGCCTTCGTCGAAGGTGCGGCTTTGGCTGTCGCCTTCGTAGTTGGCGGTGGCAATGATCATGGGATCGATGAACTGGGTGTTTATGTCCAGCCGGGTGCCAAGCGTGGAGGCGAAAAGCTTCTCGTCCTTGTGAATAACCAAATAGAATACCGCTTGCTTGATGCCTTCATAAGCCATCATAGTGCGGTTCACTTCCATCATTAGCTCCACCTTTTCCTGCAGCGGAACTTCGATGGAATCGATTTTAAGAGGAGTTTTATAGGTGGCGATATAGCTGCGTTCGGGAGCCAGGCGCAGCTTTTTGTGCTTGTTTACGGAGGCGGAGAGGGCAGCGATATCCACGGCTTTTTGCACAGTGGCAAGCAGTGCTTCATCGCTGAACACATTGGAATGGGCAAAGCCCCAGGCACCATCCTTAAACACGCGGATGCCGTAACCGTGCACCACTTCTGTGTTGGTGTGCTTAAGAGAGAGGTTTTGCAGATAAATCACCTGATCGGTGGTTTTTTGAATGCGGATGTCGGCGTATTCTGCACCGAGGCTTGAAGCCGCATTCATGGCGAGATCGAGGTATTTCATATTATCTCCTTAGGTTGTTATCCAAACATAGCCATGGCTTTCATTAGCATTCCCATGAACTGCCCCATGAAAACAGCCAGAACAAGCAATTGAAGCCCGATGAGGACTAAAAAGGCTTTGGCGAAACTGCGCAGGTTAGGATTGTTGGTGTTGCCGAATGCCCACACGATAAACATAATAAGGTTCGCGACCGGAATAATGGCTATGATAAGCACCACTAACCAATCTAGCATCTTCATAACGGGTGCTATGGAATTGTCGATCATATTGGGGCTGGAAACCCCGCTTTCGCTTGTCCTGTAATATTCGTCCATATATGCTCCTTACACCTTGCATTTCCCCGAAAACAGCCCCGGGACATAAGTAGAAAGTATCAGTTGGATGCAACTACAAGTGTATATTGTGGCGGTATCCTCTGTTGTTAACTGGAAAGGGTATTCCGGCAATGATCTGCCAGCTTCTTGGCTTCCTTAGCTGCGTCTGTGGCAAAGCTTTTGTCTTTTCCCGCGAAGATAATCCCGCGTGAACTGTTAATCAGGATGTTGGGCTGTTCGGGGGTGTCGATTGCATCCCGCAACACCGCATCCAGATCTCCGCCCTGAGCACCCACTCCCGGGATAAGAAGTATCCTTCCCGGTAGAAGGGAGCGCATGCTCTTCAGCTCGCTGCTTTGAGTGGCACCAACCACAGCGCCAAGCTTTTCATTGGGGTATGCCTGCATCCAGGAGGCGATTTTGGCAGCCAAACTGGAAGGGTAGGCAGCACGTCTATCCCCACTGATCAATGGATTTAAGAAGTCTCTGGCAGAAGGATTGGAGGTTAGGCACAGGGCAAATGCAAAGGCACTATCCAGCTTCATCACCGGCTGCATTACGTCTGCACCCATCAGCGGGTTCAGAGTAATGGCGTCCACGGACATGTTCTCGAAAAAGGCGTGCACATAAGCCTGCATGGTGTTGCCGATATCGCCCACCTTGCAATCCAGGATCACAGGTATTTCTACCGGGATGTGCTCCATGGTAAGATACAGCGCATCCAAGCCACGCATCCCGTCTGCAAGATAAAATGCCAGGTTGGGTTTGTAGGCGAGGGCATGTTCATGCGTGGCATCTATGATCTGCCGGTTGAATTCCCAGATGGGGTTTTCAGCGTTAAGCACACACTCCGGCAGGAGGCTAAACTCGGGATCTAGCCCCACACACAACAGAGATTTAGAGGAGGTATAACGCTCTTGAAACTTACACCAAAACGATTTTGACACTGTCTTCTCCATCTGTTTCTTCAAGGGATACTTTGATTATTTCCTCTTTGGAAGTAGGAACGTTCTTGCCCACGTAATCCGCTTTTAATGGCAGTTCACGGTGTCCGCGGTCGATAAGCACGGCAAGCTGTATCTGCTTGGGGCGTCCGAAATCCATCAACGCATCAATGGCAGCACGCACCGTGCGTCCGGTGTATAACACATCATCCACCAACACCACGATGGCATCCTCCAGATCAAAGCTGAGAGAAGAGCCCTTGATAACCGGCTGGTGTGAGATAGTGGAAAGATCGTCGCGGTAAAGTGTGATATCCAGTATGCCCACCGGGATTTCCTGATTCGAGATCAGCTTCAGGTAGTCCGAAAGCCTTTCGGCAATAGGCACCCCGCGTGAACGGATACCAACCAATCTGATCTTCTCCAGCCCGCGGTTTTGCTCGATAATCTCGTGCGCCATCCGCTGCAGGCTGCGCTCCATCTGGGCTTTGTCCATAATCTGGCTTTTGGTCTGCATGGCAAAACTCCTTTAATCTGGTTTAATTACTGCTAAAACATCACCTTTGGCTACGTTAGCACCGGCGGTAAAGGGGGTTCCCACAAGGGTTCCATCCACCGGGGAAGGAATATTATTATACATCTTCATGGCTTCCAGAACCAGCACGCTTTCGCCGCGCTTCACTTTGTCGCCGATCTGTTTCTCGTATTTAACGAACATCCCCGGCATGGGGCTAGCGATGGGGGTTCCACCTTCTACAGCTACTGCCGGAGCAGCCTGAACCACTGGAGCGGGTTGCGGAGCGGGAGCAGTTTGCTGCACCGGTGCAGGGGCTGTCACTACGGGTTTAGGTGCGGGACGGCTGCTTACCACACGTGGGGCACCGCCTTTCTCGGATACTTCCACCAGATAGTATGCGCCATCTACATAAACATCGAACTGGCGTAGGTCTTCCGGTTTTGCGGGGGCTTCGGGTTTGTCTGTCATTTTACCTGCTTTTGCTTTGGAACAAAGCTCTTCTTCTTTTTTAACATCTTCAAGGGTTTTAGGTTTCATATCATCCGGCATCGGCTCCATGCCATACTTTATCTTCAGGAACTTCTTACCGGTAAGGTTATACAAGGCTACTATCAGTTCGTCGTCAATGTTTTTGGCAAGCCCTTCGCACTGGGCGTGAACATCTGCCATAGCGGGTTCAATAACATCTCCGGGACGCACAGTAATAGGCTTTTCCCCACGCGGATAACCAACCAACGCTTTCTTCTGCACTTCGGCATCGATAGGCAGGGTGGTTTTACCATAGAGACCGTAACAAAGGTCTTTCACCTGCTCTGTAACGCGGGCATATTCGCCGGGCTTAGTATCAAACAGGGCATTATTAACCGCCTGAATCCCCACGATCTGGCTGGTAGGCGTAACCAAGGGGATCATCCCCAAATCTTTACGTACCTTAGGGATTTCCTGGAACACATCATCCAGCTTATCCAGCTCATCCATCTGCCTAAGCTGATTAACGAGGTTGGACAGCATCCCGCCCGGGGTTTGGTGAATGATAACGTCGGTATCGATAATGGAATACTTGGTATTATCAGCAAAGTGCAGATATTTGGGGATATCCTTCTCCATTTCCTTGCCAATCTTGTTCAGCAGCTTGATATCAAAGCCCGTGTCGCGGTTCGTACCAAGCAGGCTGTTAACCAGCGGCTCCACGGCAGGATGCGAGGTGCGGTAGGCATAGGGAGCCATACAGGTATCGATGATATCCACGCCTGCTTCAATGGCTTTGAACAGCGCCAGATCACCCATTCCGGATGTGAAGTGCGTGTGCAGATGGATAGGGCATTTCACGTTTTCTTTAAGGGCTTTCACCAGATTGTAAGCGTCGTATGGTGCCACCAATCCTGCCATGTCTTTTATACAGATGGAGTCCGCTCCCATTTCCTGAAGCTGTTTGGCTTTAGCAACGTAATATTCTATGTTGTATATATCCCCGCCCATGCGTTGCTCCGTAAGGGAGTAACAGATAGTGCCCTGGAAGTGCTTGTTGTTCTTCTTCACTATCTTCACGGCGGTGATAAAGTTCCTGAAGTCATTCAGCGCATCGAACACGCGGAAGATATCTATGCCGTTATCGCAGGCGCGCTGCACAAAGGTTTCCACCACATCGTCGGCATAGTTCTGATAACCCACCAGATTCTGTCCGCGCAGCAGCATGGAAAAAGGAGTGTTCTTAATGTGTTCTTTCAAGGTTATTATGCGCTGCCAGGGGTCTTCGCCCAAGTAGCGGTGCATGGTATCGAAGGTTGCTCCGCCCCACACTTCCATGGAGTAAAAGCCCACTTCGTCCATCTGCTTGGCTACATGAAGCAGGTCTTCAGTGCGCCCGCGGGTGGCGAACAGGGATTGATGCCCGTCGCGGAAGGTAAGGTCTTGAATCTTTATCGGGTTAGCCGCTTTGGGGCGGTCTGCTTCATAGCGCATGGTCGTCATTTCCAGGATGCCATGTTTGTCCATTGGATTCTCCTTTTATCTGCTTCTTTTAATTATTCTGCGTTGCGTTATGTCGCGAAACTGCATGGTTAGCTGTCTGCCGTAGGCTGCATAGGGGTGCGAAGGCACTCCCTGGATGGGGGCTATATATTCCGGGGCGGTGCTTTCACCGGTTACTAGTGCCATCACGGCACTAATTGCTGCAAGCTCTTGTTTGTTTTTCATAGCAGCACCTTACGCGGGGATGTTGCCATGCTTCTTGGGCGGCAGGCTTTCGCTTTTGGTGGAGAGTATTTCCAGTGCGTCGATCAAGCGTTTCCGCGTGTCGGAAGGCAATATCACCGCATCCACATAACCGCGTGAAGCAGCCACATAAGGGTTATTAAACTGTTCTTCATAAATCTGGATCATCTCAGCACGCTTGGCGTTCTGGTCTTCCGCGGAGGTGATCTCCTTACGGAAGATAACATTCGCAGCACCCTGTGCGCCCATCACGGCAATTTCGCTGGAAGGCCAGGCAAACACCATATCTGCACCTAAATGCCTGCTGCTCATCGCTATATAGCTGCCGCCGTAATCCTTGCGGGTAACCACGGTTAGCTTTGGCACGGTGGCTTCGGAATAGCACCACAGCAGCTTAGCGCCGTGGCGGATAATACCGTTCCATTCCTGATGCGTGCATGGATTTCTTTGACGAAAAATCTGCGG
>CAYSGM010000007.1:24602-28459 GCA_964430595.1 uncultured Candidatus Cloacimonas sp. | reverse complement strand
TGATGCGTGCCAGGCAGGTAGCCTGGTACATCCACAAAGGTAACCAGAGGGATATTGAAGGCATCGCAAAAGCGGATAAAGCGGGTGGCTTTGTCGGAGGCGTCGATATCCAGACAGCCTGCCAATACCAAGGGCTGATTGGCAACTATGCCAACCGTACGTCCGTTTAGTCTGCTAAAGCCAACAATCAGGTTCTGAGCATAGTAATAATGCGGTTCAAAGAAGATACCGTCATCCACCACGCTATGGATAACATCCCGCATATCATAGCTCATCTTAGGGCTATCGGGGATAATCGTATCCAGTTCCGGGCAAAGTCGCCAAGGGTTGTCCGTGTTTTCGGGACGGGGCGCATCCTCCATATTATTGGCAGGGAGGTAGGAAAGCAATATCTTTATCTGCTCTATGGCATCGGCATCGTCCTCACAGGCAAAGTGCGCATTACCGCTTTTGCTGTTGTGGGACATCGCGCCGCCCAATTCTTCCTGAGTGGTCTCTTCACCGGTTACGGCGCGGATAACGTCCGGCCCGGTAATGAACATAAAGCTGGTGTTCTTCACCATGAACACAAAGTCTGTCATCGCGGGGGAATACACTGCACCTCCGGCGCAGGGTCCCATTATGGCGGTGATCTGTGGTATAACTCCGCTGGCGCGGGAATTGCGGAAGAAGATGTCGCCATAGCCTTTGAGTGCGTCCACGCCTTCCTGAATGCGTGCTCCGCCGGAATCGTTGATCCCCACAATCGGCACGCCACTTCTTAGTGCCATATCCATCACTTTGCAGATCTTGGCAGCATGCATCTCGCCCAGGCTGCCGCCGCGGGCGGTGAAATCCTGTGAAAAGGCAAACACGGGGCGTCCGTTCACCAGTCCGTGACCGGTTATCACGCCATCCGAGGGGATCTCGATCTTCTCCATGCCGAAGTTATCGCAGTGGTGCTGCACAAACATATCCAGTTCGCGGAAGGTGCCTGCGTCGAACAGCATATCCAGACGTTCGCGGGCGGTTAGTTTGCCGCCTTGTTTTTGCTTTTCAATTGCTTTTGCGCCACCCATTTGCAGGGTTTTGGCTTCTTTATCCAGCAGCTTCTGGATGGCATCTTTGGTAGATAGCATCAGCTTTCCTCTTTATGTATAATATTTGTATGAACTTAAGCACTATTAGCGGGTATCAAACAGGATTGTGTCACTTTATTACTCTGATATTTCTTTCACTTATCAAACTGCCACCGCCAATCATCACATATCCCTTGTTCAGCTCTGTTGTGTCGGTAATCCTGCTTATCACCCAATTCCCGGAACGCGCTTCCTGATTACTAAGCGGAGCGCGGAATAATCCATTTTCGCCTACGAAATCGAAGAAGATTATCTCGGTGCCAAGCTGCATATCAGCAGCGGTTGCGGGGCGGGTTTTTACCCAATATCTTGCCCATTCGCTTAGCCCGCTGGCAACATTAAAGAACTGTGCCTGTTCGTTAGTATCGGGATCAGGCGCAATTGTCATCTTTCCAAGATAAATAGATTCCCACACAGAATTGCCACAAGGCTCTTCCATATAGAAAAAGTCGTCTGGTTGGATATAATGCGGGTCAGCAGCAATGGTATCAGTGGTAGGGAGCGGAGCGGATTTTGCAGCTAAGGGTTTCTGAGTATCGGAATTCGATATCAAAGGGGTGGTCTGCACTTTTGCTGCACATCCTATTAGAAACACCGCTATTACAGCTAAAACGATTAGTTTTATAGCCGTTAGTGAACTTTGTCTTAGCGGAAGTCTCATTTATTCTCCTTGGCACACAATCACAACGTAAATATCTGTTCAAACCCAAGCTGTAAACCCTGTTTTTTTTGTCAAATCATATTTGGGTATTGCATGATAATCTTCATGTTTGCCGGCTAGGTTTCTGTATAGAATATACTTGCCGTCCTTAGAACCGCTCTAAACAGATGGGTTTTTGTTGGTAGTAAAAAGCCCTATCCAAATCTGTAATGTCTGCTTCATCAGATACTTCCAGCAGACCATAGCTATGCAGCGTGCCAAGCTCTACAGCATTCAGCACCCAGGAAGAGAAATCCGACACATCAAGCTTCAAACACAAATCATGCTTGCTGCCTTTAGACAACGCTGCTTTTCCATCCTTCCAGACAACAACGAAATCCTGTTTGCAACCTACCGCAAAAGCATCCGTTAAACAGAATCTAATGCGCATATTATCCAGAGTGCAGGGTCGGTTCAGCACCAGTTCCACGGGGTTCAGGCTGCGATACATCATGCCCATTCCGGCATCGCAGGTGTGATGGAAGGCAGGCTCTCTTAAAGACTTGTGGTCCAGGTGGCGGATGTCCGCAAAGTTATAGAAAAAGTCCGGCTTCAGGGTAGAGAATTCTATCTGCGTAACCTGGTCGGATTGGCTGTTCAGGAAGTTCAGGGCAGCTTTCAAGCCGGTGGAGCTGGTGTGCAGCATTTCCAGCTTCATGTGCGTGGCGTGGTTAGTGCTTTCATCGGATTTCAGGCGGAACGCTATAAATGCGGAGAGCTTGCCATTCTCCCTGTAACCAGCGAAACTAACGCCGTTAGCTTTTAGCATCGCCTCGATATCTTTGGCGGATCTGGGGAGCATGCCATGCTGCTGACGATAAAGTGTCTCATAGAAAGCATAAACATCCACTTTGTCCGCCGGGCTTAGATACGCCATCGGGAGTTCTGCTGCTGCGTGGGGAAGCCTTTCCGGACTGGTGGTGTAACTGTAGCACATAGTGCCGTGCCCAAAACCCATCTTCTTGTAGAAATCAGGGCGGAAGGCATAGAGGATGGCAAGGGGGTATTTCTGCTTGCAGGAGGTTTCCAGATACCAATGCAGCATGTCCTTGCACACTTTCTGCTTTTTATGCAGGAATTCCACCGCCACAAAGCCGATGCCCCGGGCTTTGATTTCCTTCCCAAAGTAGTTCATGGTAAAATCGTGCAATACCATGCTGCCCAGAAGCTTATCATCCTCGAACAACCCGTACCACTCGCGGCTCCCTTGGTTGAAATCCTCCAATATCCTGGTCTCAAAATCCACCATCTGCTGTTCGGTGGATATCTGCATCATGGGGTATGCCTTGGCGGCTATTGTTAGCGCATCACGCAGCTGGGTTTTGTTTAGTTTTCTTATTTCCCGCATGGCAACTCCTGTAGTCTGATCTTTGGTTTGCATGTGTATGTGTCCCGATAGTTTTGTCAATGGGTTATTTTTACTGGTATTAAGTATAATAGGAACACGGATTTAACGGATCAAACAGATTAGCACGGATTAGGAAAGCACATAAGGAGCATCTATTCTTACCTAAGAAGAGAATGTCTTCTAACCATACCAGTTCAGAAGGAGAATTGCCAATAAGCAGACATAATCCGCTTATTATCCGTGCTAATCCGTTTGATCCGTTAAATCCGTGTTTCTATTCTTCTATCTGGCGCATGGCGGTTGTTTTATGAGGTATGCTCCCTTTGCTCCACCATCATCTTCCTTGCTCATCCGCACCTGAATCGCAACAGGGTTCACCGGGATCTCACCGGGATAAATCATGGTGAGATCATGGTCAGACCCCCTGCGGCTCAGCTTCGGCAAGCAAGGAAGCTGGAAGGAACTGGGGACTAATGGTTTGGTAAACGCTCCAGACTGAAAAAAAGATACCAGGCGGAAAGCCTGGTATCTTAAAAATAAGTTTATCTAGCGAATCTCTGATTGAGACTAACTAAAAATGGTTAATCAACCCGGTCCGTTGCCTCCGCCGTTGCCTCCGCCGTTGCCTCCGCCGTTGCCTCCGCCGTTGCCTCCGCCGTTACCACCGCCATTTCCGCCGCCGTTGCCTCCA
>CAYSGM010000007.1:22946-24592 GCA_964430595.1 uncultured Candidatus Cloacimonas sp. | reverse complement strand
ACCGTCATCATCGTCGTCGTCATCATCATCATCATCATCATTTCCACCACCATTTCCACCACAATTTCCACCACCATTTCCACCGGCATTGTTATCATGATCAGAAGAATGCCCCTTACCATTCTTAAACACCTTGGAGCTTTCTATTTCAATTTCATCTTCATTTTCTATGAGATTAACCGTGTTGATAACATGAGGAAACTTACCACGCAGAGTTGCCATGCCTAATGCCTCTATTTCCATATCAGCCTCAGCCAAGCTATTCAAATGAAACTCTCCATTTTCGGAAACATAAATATAGTCAAAGGAAACAGTTTTCGCCATCTCAGCATTAAAACCGAGATATGAAGCAAGACTCTCCATGGAAGCATTAAGCACATTATTGCCGGCTCCGCCCATAGATTCGGGTAGTGCCCAATACTCTACGGCTTTGGCTTTCAGCACCTGCAGCTCCACCATAATGGCTTGGCGATTGGCATTATAAGCTTGATAGTTAAACATATAAATACCTACGGCGATGGCAATGCCGACCAGTAAAACAACAAGAGCTACTAATAACAACTGCTGAGTTCCCATAAAACCTCTTTTTTAAATCCTAGCTAACTAAGGTAGGGGATGCAATAGTACCAAGCAGAGAATACTCTGAAGCTGAACTATACGCAATCCATCATAAGAAACATACTATTTCATCTCCCCAAGGCATGTCAAGCAAAAAAAGCTTTAAAGCAGATAATTGTGTTTCATAGAAATGGGGCAGATCATTTCACCAGGACACGGATACCTTCTGAATGCGCAGTGAATTCCGGGGCATACATGCACTGGATAGAAGTGATGCCATTGGAGAAATCACCCTTGTTCGTAACCCACAACGGGTATTCGAACACATAAGTGCCCTTGCGAAGATACTCAATAAAGAAGTTCGTGGCGGCATCCCCGGTGGCTTCGTAATAAACCAGCCCATCCTGCCATTTGGTTCGCGAGAGCACGTTGATAGGCTCAAACCCGGCACTGCGCATGTCTTTCATGTGCACATATTCCATGTCTCTATCGCTGCGCAGCTCGATGCGCACAATAACCTTATCGCCTATTTTCAATTGGGACTTGTCCCTAACCGGATCAAGGACTTTACCGGTATCGGTAATCCGCTCTATGAATAGCTTCTTGTTCAGTCTTAAAGGGGTTTCCGCGGGAGTTATCTTATCCAGATTCTCAAAGTACTGCCAGTATAGTGCACCCCAGCTTGATACGCGGTTGGGGTTGGTGACGGTTACATTTGCCATTTTGGGGGTGATGTCAGCGCCAGACCAGGAGGTTTTGAAATAGCCCGTTCCGGCTTCCACAGCCACACCATCCAGTTCAGTGGGGTCTAGCCTGGTGCCGCCGATGCTGATCTCTGCCAATAGCTCTGTATTCAGCCATTCAGTGCCGGAAATCAGCAGGGCATAACAGGCTTCTGCCGTAGCTTTGGTGGTTTTCCAGTTGGTAGTCTGTTTCTGTTTCAGCAGCCAGGTGCGCATCTCGTCTATGGAAGCGGTGTCGGCAGCAATCTCATGGAAGGTTTCTATCAAAAGGGATTGCGTTTCTATCGGTGCCTGATACCAGAACCAGCCGTAATCGTTCTTCCACCACATGCCCATTTCCTCATT
>CAYSGM010000007.1:16882-22936 GCA_964430595.1 uncultured Candidatus Cloacimonas sp. | reverse complement strand
AAGGCACGCTCTTTCAGGGAAGCTATTATCATTGCCGGGCTTATCTTGTTGCCATCGCGATGCAGGGCAAGGGCTATCAAACCCTGACCGAAATTGTCCTTGTTCGTCCAGTACTCGTTTGCCTGAGCCAGGAAATACTGCACTGCTACCGTTACATCTTCCGGGATTGCAATATCCAAGAAGAAGCTGCGGGCATAAAGGTAGTGCATTTCCATGTAGCCAAGATGGTCTAAAGTCAGGTTGCCGTTTTTCTTTATATACTCGTAATCAATCAGAATCTGGTGGTCTAGGTACCTAACAGCAGGCTGCACCATTGCCCATACTTTGGGGTCTTTCCGGATGGCGGTAACCCCCAGCTTATCCAGATGCCCAAAGCCTTCCACAATGTATTGGGTTACCCACCAGGAGTCATTCATCCCGGCATACCAAGGCCAGGCACCGCTGGCGTTCTGGTTCTTTTGTAGCTTGGTAAGGGCAGAGCTGTATTGATTCGCCATGTTGTTAAGGTCAAACAGCAAGCCTATCCTCTGCTTGCTCTGTGATTCATGCTTGGCATCCATTACCCAGGGAGTCTCCTCTAGAAGCACCGCTTTCAGCTCCTGGTTCTTTTCCAGATTGGAAAGCAGCGCCGTGGAATTGGGAGTGTCTCTCCAGGATTCGAACACCCTCTTGATGCGGGGATTGGAATTGGCGATGTGAGACGCCAGACTATTGGCATAGAAACGGCTGAATATCTGTTCGTTACACTCGTAAGGATACTCCATCATATAGGGCAAAGCCTGCACCGCATACCAGGCAGGATTGGAGGTGTATTCCAAGGTAAGCTTATGGTTTCTGATGGTGGTGGAACTGCCGCTGTCCTTAAGTTTGTTGAACACGAAGGACTTTGTGGAGTTACCGCTTACCGGCAGGGGCAGGCTTTCGGTTACCAACATGCGGTTGCTGAGGATGGGCAGGGTGCTTTCCTCGCCATCGGAGAAGTCTCCGGCTTTGGCAACCACTCTGTAGGTTACTGCACTAATATCATAAGGAATGGTTAAATCCCAGCTAAGGACAGTGCTTTCGCCCTTTTTTACAGAGAAAGGCTGTTGTGCTTTGCTTAAGCCGAAGCTCTTATCCACAGGTTCCATAGTTAGCGCATCAAACAGGAAGAGCTGGCAGGAACCGGACTGATCGGCATCGTCCAAACAGCTGATCTTGGAGCTAAAGGTTATCTTATCTCCTTCCCTAAAGAACCGCGGAGCATTAGGAATCACCATTAAAGGCTTCTGCGTTACGGTAGTATTCTCGGTAGTACCGATCTGGAAATCCTTGCTTAGCGCCAGGGCACGGAACTTCCAGCGGGTTAAGGCTTCCGGAACCGTAAATACAAAGCTTACTTCGCCGTTTTCATCTGTCCTAAGTTCAGGATAGAAGAATGCTGTTTCGGCGAAATTGCTGCGTGCCTGAACGTTCGAAAGGTCTTCAATTAGAGGCTCAGACACGGACATTCCGTCAATAGTATAAGTCACTTCGTCCGCTCGTCCCCCTCTGATATGCAGTTCACCCCCGATATTCGCAACACCGACTTGCAAGGCTGTCGGGCTGAATGAGTCGTTGACAGACTTATCCGACATACTGCTCATTTCGAGGCTACGGGAAGAACCTGCCATGTTCTTTTGTGCCATTCCTGGTCTGTAATATCCAACGTTATTGTAGTAATTGTACCAATTAAAGGAATCATACCTTCTCTCTGGAAAACCAAAATAGGAACTTGGACTATTAAATACCCGCAGACCGGTTGTCCGGGAAAAGGCACTGTTTGCCCACCCACATGTCTTAGCCACTTTACCATACACATTGGCATACCATAGACTGCTGCGGAAAGCGTCCAGGGAAGCATCATACATGGATGCCAGGACTTCAGCGGTTACTTTCCCGCCGGTGTGATCTTTCAGCTTTATCCGCCACTCCTCCTCCTGTCCGGGAAGCAGCTTGTTACGGAAGCTCATGTATTCGAACGATAACTGCTTATTTGTCCAGGGTACGGTTATTTCCTGGCTGTGTGTGTAAAGCCTGCCATCCCTGATAAAGGTGAAATGAACGTAAAAACAACCCCTGTCCGTTTCTACCACGGGGATTGTAATCATGCGCTGTCTATGGCTTAGGGTAATGCGCTTGCTATGCACCACCACATGATCTTTTTCTATTTCATACAGCACCGATACGTCTGAATACGTGCTACCTATAAGTATTTTTGCACTTTCTCCGGGTTCACAGACTGTTTTAACCGGCACAAACCAATCCGCCGTTGGATATGGCAGCCTCAGGGAACGTGAATTATACACCGTGAAGTACTTGCTTACCTTCACTTCCTGTTGCTTATATGTGGTAGTAGCTTCCAAAAGGTAAGCCCCCTGTTTCCACGATCCGAAACCACTAATAACAAGCGGAGCCAAGTCTATGGTATCAAAGCTGCTTGAATAGACGGTTTCCAATACCTGCCAGGTGCTTATATCTCCCTCTTTGCCGTAAATATCGTTAGGGAACAGCCTCAGGTATTCAGAACGTTCCAGGTAGTTCCGGTCGGGGGCATCCCACAAGCGTTTCTTTTGCATGTTTTCCGGGGCTTTTAGCTGTCTTATGGTCAAAGTACCTTTCACAGGTATGGGTTCATTGCTAAGGTTAGTGGTTTTTATGGGTATGGTAAGCTGCTTATCATGCCGGTCTATATATTCAGGCAGTTCGGGCTTCAGGATAAGCTCCTTCTCGCCGATGTTTATGGCGATAAAGCCGCTGCGGGTTTCTCCATTGATATCCGTTATATCCACACTGATGGTATAGGTAAAATAGGGGTTGTATTTAAACAGCGCATCCTCATCCGCAGCCGCCAGGAAGGTGAGGCTGAATTCCCCTTTGGCATCCGTAACCGCCTTCCCATTGCTTATCTCTTTACTTGGCGTATCGGGGCTGGCTCCCCACCACCAATACCAGTAGGGATACTTGGGTTGACGGCTGATTCTGTAGCTGAGAGACGCACCATCAACGGGAACCCCGGCATAGGAAAGTGCCTTCCCCTTCACGGTTACATACTGATTTAGCTTATAGCTTTCTTTAGGTTTGTCCAGGCTAACTTCAAACTTCGGACGCTTGTATTCCTCCACACTAAAACTGACGGAACCTCCATTGACTTGGATTGTCATATTACCCGTTAGAACGCCTTGAGGTGCCGTGAAAGAACAATTGAAGGTAGCATACTCATTAGTTTTAAGTTTTTGTCTTGCTTTTTCCTGTCCATTAACGTCGCGTAAAACTGCAAGATTGTCCTTATTCGGCAGCAGTTTATTGTGTTTCTCACCATTTGATTCGTAATAAATGCCTTTCACATAGATAGTCTGCCCGGGACGGTAAATAGAACGGTCTGTAAAGAGCAAACACCGAGGGGTGGTATAAAGGCTAACCTGATAATCATGAGCATAATGGTTGAATATCTGTAGTGTATCTGCTCCGCTGCTAATTGATACCTTTTTATGACTGTTACGATCTTCATAATCAAACTTGATTATCCCCTTATTATTCGAGGTTCCAGTCCAGTATAACAGGTATTTATCCTCGTTCTCAATGCGTGTCTGATAGTAAACCGATACTGTAGCTCCGGCAATTGGCAATCCTGTTTTGCGGTTAGATATGAGCATGGTTTTATCTGCCTTATTGGGGCTAATATATGATATCTCAGTGCAGCTAAACAGGCTATAACCAAGAATTGAGTTCGGAGCAAGCGGTTCACTTCCTTCATTTGCCGCTATGATAATATAGTTACCCATGGGTAATGCGGTGAGCGGGAGTTCATAGGTGTGAATCCGGTAATCCCCCTCATTGGTTATTGGATAGGAGTTGCTCCAATAAGGCTCACTTTTCAATAGTGCTTTCACCTTCTTGTTAGAATCAGTCTCCCATAAATATTCGGGGTTGTATTCATTGATCAGTAAAGAGGGATAGGGTATCTTGTATATATGCAGCTTCACTCCGCTTAGGTTTTTTACGCTAACAAAAACCTTATTGGGCGTTTGGGGCAAAACAAACTGCTCCATTACTACATTTAGGCTCGAGCTGATAATCGTTTTTTCAAGTGCACTGCACGAGATGCCGCCAAAGCTTTTCGGGAAAGCCTTTACTGCCTCCCGGCATATCTCAGCCGCTTTTTGGTAGTGCCAGCGGTAATCCTCAGATTCGTTCGGCTTATACCTTCCCGCCAAGTTATAGTATAGTAATGCCAATTTGAAATATGCATATGCCGATGCCGGATAGGCAGAATACTTACTTTGCTCCAACCTCAGAGCCGCTTCGTAAGGCTCTTCCGGCTTGGGCAGCTTACAGTTCAGGTAAACAAATCCTAAGCGGCCCAGATCAACTTCTATCAATGCAGAGGGGTCTGCGTCATTTAGGTGAAAGCGGATCAAATCCTGGAGTAACAAGGCAGCCTGATACTTCAGCGATAAGGAGTCGGGAGAGGAGATTTGCATCTTCCCAAACCCCGCAGCGGGCTGGAAGTATTTGGTATCGGTTATGCTAAATTCCTCCGGGGGCAGGGTTAAGCCGGATTCGTCATTCATATAGAAATCCAGCGCACGATGGGCAAGGAAATCATACAAAGTGGGACGCAGCAACCTTTCCTCTTTTCCACCTTGCGCCACAAAGGCAGGGAAATCTGCGATATTATACTTCTGCAGCTCCCGTGGTTGTTGCAGGGACATCTGATACTGCTTTATCGTCTCCTTTACTATGGTATCCAGATCCCAGGTGGCGATATCATCCTGCACAAAATTGATGGTGGTGCTGCGTTGGCTGTAACGCCAGCGGTTGCCTTGGTAATAACCCCAGTATAGTTGTGCCAGCATGCTGTGCAGAATGGCGGCAGCAGGTTGGGATGCTTTGTCCAAATAAGCCTGCACGGTTGTGATCGCCTTCTGAGAAGAGAATTCCTCAATCTGCTGCTGGATTATTAATTGGTAGATAAGCGCTCTTATCTGCTGGTCTATCTTGTTATCCTTAACCGCGGCTTCATAAAGGGAATCCACCTTAGTTGCCATGGATTTGGGTAATCTGTCCCTACTTAGCTTATCGATTTCCTGCCAGGCAGCATCGTAGTTAAACGTTTCGTTTGGCACTGCAATAAGCAGCGTAGCCAATCCGCAAGCCAGTATAAGCATCACCAGTTTAGAATACATGTTAGCTCCCTTTACGCAACAATTGCCTATGGTTATTCACTAATGCTTTACATACGGAAAAACACATGTACCTTTATTAATTATCTCTCGTTATTTAGTCAAGCACTTTCTGTTAACCTTATACAGGTTTGCATAGGCTTGCGCACCATGTCCGTCCCAATGGGTGTGCTATAATTACCCTGGCATTTGATCCGCGTTCCTTGCTTGCACGCCCCTATCATTGCCCACAAAGAGGGCAATGGGTGGGCAATGCTAAGGCTATGGCTGTATATTGTAAGCAGTTGTGGAATGCGTGCAGGCAGGAAAACCTGTATCAAACCTCACCTTAACCTCTCTTTGTGAGGTCAGGGTGAGGTTTGATAGTGGTAAAGAAGCAAGGAAGCATTAGCCCGTGCGGTTTGATAGCAGACCCAAAAAAACACTTGACCAATATAAGCCTATCTAATATCGGGAGGAATATGATAAAGATGGAGCTAAAATGAACATACATTTTCGTGATGTCCAAACCGGCAGCGTGGAAGCCAGAGCCATTCTGGAAATAGCTGAAGGGGTGTTTTTGAATGAAGTAACCATCCTGAATATCGATGGTGAAACCGTGGTGGAATTCCCCCGTAAAAGCTTTGTAGGCAAGACCAAGCGCACCTTCTACATCGACATAATCACTTTTGAAGATAACGACAAACGCATCGTGTGGGAACTGGAAGTGAAAAAAGCCTATCGTGAGTGGCGTAAGACAAACAAGAAAGTCCTTGTATATGAAGAAAATAAAATAGATGGAGGATCATCATGATCACCGATTTGAACGATATCCTGTCTGCCAATATCAAGGGTATGAAGCGTTCGGCAA
>CAYSGM010000007.1:0-16802 GCA_964430595.1 uncultured Candidatus Cloacimonas sp. | reverse complement strand
CTCGGAGTGCCGGGTTTGATCTCCTTTTCGGGCGGTTTTCCCAGCCCAGCCACCTTCCCGATCGAAGAATTGAAAGAGATTATTAACCAGGTTATGGATACCGAAGGGGCTTTTGCGCTGCAATACGGTGCCACAGAAGGTGATATCCTGCTGCGCACCTTGCTGGTGGAGCGTTACAAAGCCAGCGGAGTGGATATGAGCATAGATAACATGATCATCACCACTGCTTCGCAACAGGCTTTGGACCTCATCGCCAAGATGTTCATTAACCGCGGAGACTATGTAATCGTTGGCTTGCCCTCTTACTTGGGCGGACTTTCTGCGTTTAACTCTTATGGCGCAAACATGGTCGGCATTCCCATGGATGAAGAGGGTGAAGACCCTAACATCATGGAAGCTAAGCTGAAAGAGCTTATCACTATGGGTAAGAAACCGAAGTTTATCTATCTTATCCCGGATTTCCAGAATCCCGCTGGCGTAACCATGAGCGAACACCGCAGGAAAGAAATCCTTGATCTTGCCCATAAATATGACGTGCTGATTATCGAAGACAGCCCTTACCGCGAGCTTCGTTATGAAGGCAAAGCCCAAAAGACTATCTATGAAATGGACGGCACCGGGCACGTAATCCTGCTTGGCACCTTCAGCAAGATATTCTGCCCCGGGTTCCGCATTGGTTGGGTGGTGGGTCATCCGGATGTGCTGGATAAGATCGTGGTTGGCAAACAAGCCACCGATCTCTGCACTCCGCCTTTCACGCAGCGCATAGCAGCCCGTTACATCGAGAAAGGCTTGCTGGATCCCAAGATTTCCGAGATAATCACGATGTATTCCGAAAAGCAAAAGAGCATGCTGGATTCCCTGGAACGCTATATGCCCGAAGAAGTAAGCTGGACGCACCCGGAAGGGGGATTGTTCCTGATGGCAAAGGGTCCTGAGAATTTGGATACACAGGCAATTCTGCTGGATTGCATCAAGGAAGCTAAGGTAGCGTATGTTGCAGGAAACAGCTTCTTCTGCGACGGCAGCGGGAATAACACCATGCGCCTTAACTTCAGCTACGAAAGCATTGAAAAGAGCGTTGAAGGCTGCCAGCGACTTGGCACCTTCCTTAAGAAAGTAATCAAGAAATAAAAAATAAAGACTGGAGGAACAATGTCCAATAAAGTCGAAAAAGACCGTATGGGCATGATCATCCGCGAGGAAGACACTCCTGAGAAAATGGAAGTGGAACTCACCGAGGTAAAAGAACCCGGTGACGACGATTCTCCCGTGCTGATCTATTACAACTGGTGCAAGAAGTGCGGAATCTGCGTAGCTTTTTGTCCCACCGGCTGCCTGGGAAGAAAGAGCGATGGCTCGCCTTTTGTGCTGGCACCCGAAAAGTGTATTCACTGTGAAACCTGCGACCGGCTGTGTCCCGATTTCGCTATAACCGGTGCTAAGGACCGCTGAGGAGAAGAAATGCTGAAGAAGAATTTAAAGGATAGTAGAACATCTCCGGAACAAAAAACCAAAGCAGCTCAAGCCCCAGAATCAATTGCTGTGAAACCTGAAAGCAAACTGGAAGAACTGCAAGCAAGCCGTGAGCGGAAAAACGTGCTGATGCAAGGAAACGAAGCGGTTGCTTATGGAGCCCTTGATGCCGGCGTGAACTTCTTTGCCGGATACCCCATTACCCCATCCACGGAAGTAGCCGAGATACTGGCTACTGAATTGCCCAAACGGGGTGGAACGTTTATTCAGATGGAAGATGAAATTGCTTCTATATGCGCCATTACCGGTGCTTCCCTTGCCGGAGCGAAATCCCTTACCGCCACCAGCGGACCGGGCTTTTCTCTAATGCAGGAAGGTATCGGTTTTGCTAAGATAACCGAAACACCGTGTGTGGTGGTGAATGTGCAGCGTATGGGACCCAGCACCGGCATGCCTACCAGTCCGGCGCAAGGGGATATAATGCAAGCCAAGTGGGGCTCGCACGGCGATTCCCCGGCTATAGTGCTTTATCCCGCATCTGTGAAGGAAAGTTATGAGCTTACTATCCGTGCGGTGAACCTATCCGAGAAATACCGCACCTGCGTTATTCTGCTGCTGGATGAAGTTATCGGGCACATGCGGGAAGCAGTTCAGCTTCCTGATATGGCAAATGTGCGGGTTATTAACCGGATAAAGCCAACTGTTCCTCCCAACTGGTACAAGCATTATGACGAGAATCAGAAGTACCTCTCTCCGCTTGCCAGCTATGGCGAAGGTTACCGCTTCCATGTTACAGGCTTGACCCACGACTCTCATGGCTTCCCCACCAATAAATCAGGTGAAGCAGGAGAGATGATGGAACGCCTGCGGAAGAAGATATCCTACAACATCCGTGATCTTGTGCAAATAGAAAGCTACCAGATGGAAGATGCCAAGATTGCTATCTTCACGGCTGGAATTACTGCCCGTGCTGCAAAAGCAGCTATCGCCATGGCTCGCTACGAAGGCATTAAAGTGGGCTTATTAAGACCCTTAACGATATGGCCTTTCCCGGATGATGCGGTGCGTAAAATGCTGCGCAATGTGGAGACGGTTATCGTCCCGGAACTTAACCAAGGACAACTGATCCACGAAATCCAACGCCTTACCAAGGATAAAAATGAAAGCAACCTTATTCCCTTGCAGAGGGTGAATGGACAACTGATTACACCTAACGATATCCTGCATAAAATCAAGGAGGTAAGCTGACATGGCTAATATACCACAACGCATAGTCCATGAATACCTAAGGCACGATAAGAAGTTCCCGCATGTATGGTGTGCCGGTTGCAGCAATGGCATCGTACTTGGTGCCATTATCCGTGCCATAGCTTCTCTTAAGCTTGATAGGGATGATATTGTTATGGTTTCCGGTATCGGCTGCTCTTCCCGCATGCCGGTGTATGTGGATTTTAACACACTGCACAGTCTGCATGGACGTAGCATAGCTTATGCCACCGGGATCAAAATGCACAAACCCAACCTTAAGGTTATTGTGGTAACCGGCGACGGAGATTGCACTGCCATTGGCGGTAACCACCTTATCCATGCTGCAAGACGCAATATAGACCTGAAGGTTATCCTGATAAACAATAACATTTATGGCATGACAGGCGGTCAGTGCAGTCCCACAACTCCGCACGACGCTATTGCCACAACTGCTCCCTATGGCAATATAGAACCGGATTTTAACGTATGTAATCTTGCTATGGGTGCTGGGGCATCCTTTGTTGCCCGTACCACTGCTTTCCATGTACTTGAAATGCAAGGCATTATCAAGGACGCTTTGGAGCACCCGGGCTTCTCCCTTACGGAAGTGATAAGTGCATGTCCGGTTATCTATGGACGCCTGAACAAGAAGGGTGGCGCACCTCAGATGATGAAGGACTTCCGCGATAACTCCATTCCTTTGGCTGCCGTGGATAAGCTTCCCCCTGAAAAGGTGGAAGGGAAAATAGTTCGCGGCATCCTGCGCCGTGAAATCCGCCCGGAATATAGTTCCGAGTATGCCTCACTTGTAACCCGCGTGCAAGCTATGGGAGGTGAATAATGGCTATGAATTACGAAATCCGTCTCTCAGGTAGCGGTGGACAGGGCTTGATCCTTGCCGGGATCATCCTTGCCCGTGCTGCGGTGATAGAGAAACGCCGGGTTACCCAAACCCAGAGCTACGGTCCGGAATCCCGTGGAGGCTACTCCCGTGCCGATGTGATCATCAGCGACGAAGAGATATACTTCCCGGAAGCCACTAACTTTAACTGCCTGCTTGCTTTAACGCAGGAAGCTTGTGATGTGTATCTCTTTGATCTGCGCGATAACGGCATCCTGATTATCGACACTACCTTCGTGAAGAACCTTGCCCTGGCAGCCGAGAATACCTACGAGCTACCCTTCACGGATATAGCTCAGGAAAAGCTTGGCAGCCCCATTACCACTAATATCCTATCCCTTGCTTTCATGGTGCAAATCACCGGTATAGTTAAGCAGAGCTCATTGAAGCAATCAATTGCCGAAACAGTAAAACCCGCCTTTGTGGATATCAATCACAAAGCTATGGAACTGGGCTTCGAGCTTGCCAAGAAGTATAAGAAGTAGGTAGATAATGGTAAAGCGCATCAGTCATATTGGCATAGCGGTTAAGGATTTGGAGGCTGGAATAGCCTTTTACCAAAGCCTTGGTCTGGAGCTTGAAGGCATCGAGGAAGTCACTTCCCAGAAGGTTCGGGTTGCTTTTCTGCCTTGCGGAGACACCCGTATCGAGCTGCTGTGCCCAACTTCCGAAGATAGTCCCGTAGCCAAATTTATCGAGAAGAAAGGTGAAGGCATCCAGCATATAGCTTTTGCGGTGGATGATCTGCCCAAAGCTCTTGCCGATTCCGAAGCCAAAGGTATTACTCTGATTGATAGAGAACCGCGTCCCGGTGCACATCATGCCGATATCGCCTTCCTACATCCCAAGTCCAGTATGGGAGTTTTGATCGAGCTGTGTAAAGAGAAACACTAAGATATCTAACTAATTAGATAAGAATAAGGTGCGGGTTAACCCGCACCTTGTTTAGTTATTGGCTAATGCATCTTCTCCAATACATATGCCTTTACTCTATCAGCGATATACTTAGCATCAACAGCTTCTTCACCTTCAACTTCAACAAAATCATCCGGGTATCTGTTCTCAACAGCATAGAATGTAAGGCAGGTTGCCTCTTGTAGCAACTCAATATCCGGCAGCTTGTCAGATATGATATCTATCAGCACTTCAATGTTATGAGTTTTCATTACCGGAATATCAAGGAACACCATCAGTCCCTTCAGGTACTTTTCTACAGCTTGTTGGCAGTGGAAGCAGACTGTATCAAAAGGCTTATTTTCAGCATTAATTTCTAAGATCAGTTCAGCATTTCTAAGATCACTTTCAGCTTTATGAAGCCAGTTACCGGCAAGGCTAATCTTATCCTCCATGGATCACCAATCCTGTACTTAATGCTTCCGCTACAAAGGCATTCTTTACGTTTTTCCACTTATCAACTTCTGCCTGGGTATAGATCAGGATATCTTTGGAAATATGGTGTTTACGCAGCAAATAGAGTAGCTGCACCCCTCTTTTCCGTTGTGGCAGTTCTTTCTCTCGGTCTGAAATAATAAGTAAATCCAGATCACTGTTCTCAGTGGCTTTACCTGTGGCGTATGAGCCGAATAGTATCACCTTATCCGGCTGGTAATTTTCCACTATGATTTTGGTAATCTCGTCTAGGGTGTCTTTACTTACCATGGTTTACATCCTTATGTTCTTAGCTAATCAATCCATCCCGCTTCAGCAGCGCATCCGGATCGGGCTTGCGTCCACGGAAAGCGACAAATATATCCATAGGATGGAAGGCATTTCCCCGGGCAAGGATGAACTTCTTAAATGCCTCGGCAACTTCCTGATTAAAGATACCTTTTTCCAGGAACAAGCTCCATGCATCGGCTTCCAGAGCTTCCGCCCATTTGTAGGAGTAGTATCCTGCCGAGTAACCACCCGCAAAGATGTGCGAGAAGGCGCAGGAGATATTGGTTCCTTCCACGGTAGGCAACAGCCTGAACCGCTCTGTAACATCCTTCTCAAATGCATCCACGTCCTTAATTGCAGCGGGATCAGCCGTATGCCAGGCAAAATCCATCAGGGCATAGCGAAGTTGGGTGATATTAGCAATGCCGGATTGGAAGTTCTTGGCTGCGATAACCTTGTCCAAAAGTTCCTTAGGCAGTGCTTCCCCGGTCTGATAGTGTTTGGCAAAGAGGTTCAGTGCCTCTTCTTCCATCAGCCAATTTTCCATAATTTGGGAGGGCAGCTCCACAAAGTCCCACAGCACGCTTGTGCCGGAAAGTCCTTTGTAGTATCCATCTGCAAGCAGTGAGTGCAAGGCATGTCCAAATTCATGGAAGATAGTACGTGCTTCGTTCAAGGTTAGCAGGGAAGGCTGATCATCGGTGGAGGGGGTAAGCGACGCCACAATACTTACCATGGGTCTGCGCAAACCATCGCGGTGCAATCCCTGTCCCTGGAATGATGTCTTCCAGGCTCCGCCGCGCTTGGTATCCCGTGGGAACAAATCCATATACATCAAGCCAAGGTAATTATCGTTCTTATCCCACACTTCCCAGGTGGTAACGTCGGGATGGTAAACGGGCACATCAAACACTTGCTTCACTTTTATCCCGTAGATTTTACCGGTTACCACAAACAAACCTTCCACCACGTTTTCCACTTTGAACCATGGTCTCAGCTCTTCGGGATCATAGGCATAGCGTTGTTCTTTAAGCTTATTGGAATAATAGCTCACGTCCCAGGGCATAAGTTCTTCTATTTCATCCATTTCCTTGGCGAATTGACGAACTTCTTCCACTTCTTTCATGGCAGCAGGATATGCCACTTTGTAGATTTTCTCCAGAAAGTCCTTTGCTGTAGGCAGGGATTCTGCCATACGATCGGATAACACAAAGTCCGCATGGGTTTCGTAGCCCAATAAGGCAGCTCTTTCTTTGCGTAGCTTTAGAGTCTGCACAATCAGTTCCTGGTTATCAAACTCATCCTTAAAAGCACGCGAGGAGTATGCACCCTGGGCTTGCCTGCGGATCTCCCTGTTTTTGCAATAAGTTAATACAGGCGTGATGCTGGAAGGCTGCAAGGTGAAAAGCCAGCCTTCTTCCTTACCTTTTTTCTTCGCCATGAAGGCAGCAGCTTTCAGCGAGTTCTCCGGAATCCCCTCCACATCTGCGGCGTCCGTGAGATGCAGTTCCCATTTATTGGTGGCATTCAGCACATTATCGCTGAATTTGGGGCTAAGCTGCGAGCTTTCCATGGAAATCTCGGTGAGGCGTTTTTTATCGGCATCATTCAGCATGGCACCGCCACGGATGAAACTGGTATAGGTGCGCTCTGTTAGGCGGTAACGTTCTGCTTTCTTAATGGCTTCTTTATCGCTAAGATCAGATGGTATCGCGGGCTTGGCTTTTCCGGCTACTTCCGCATCGTAAACGGCTTTCACGCGGGCAAAGATAAGCGGATCGGTGGAAACCATGCTGCCAAATTCCGCTAACATGGGGGATATCTGCTGAGCCAAAGCTTTGAACTCGGCATCGGATTCCGCACCTAACAGATTGAAATATATTGTTGCTACGTAATCCAGCAATTCTCCGTTCATATCCAGTTCTAAGATAGTATTTTCGAAGCTGGGAGCTTCGGGATTGTTCTTCATTGCTTCAATTTCGGCTTTTGCTTCCACTAAAGCTGCTTCGATAGCAGGTAGGAATTGCTCTGTCTTAAATTCCGGGAAGGGTATCGCCTTCAAACGATGGTCGTTTTTCAGGTTCAGTAAAGGGTTGCTGTGTGACATGTTACATCCTTTTGTGTTTATTATTTCTCATTTTACCATTAATGCCAGGTGGCACATTTCAGTCAACAAATTTCCTATCATTGCCCACTCATTGCCCACTTTGTGGGGAATAGGTGGGCAATGATAGGGCAATGCTTGCATGCAAGATGGCTGCGGAATTCGCTTGACAACATGCTTAATCGCCAATATTCACGTATCTAAGTGCAAACAATACTTGCAAGGAGATGAAGATGTTTTACTGTCCGGTAAGGATAATCTTTGGCGAAAATGCCATGCAAAAGGCAGAAAGCCATTTGAGCGTGCTTGGGAAAAAGGCACTGATAGTCTGTGGCAGAAACAGTGCCAAAGTATGTGGTGCCATGGATGATCTTTGTGTTGTGCTTACCAGGCTTGGGATAGACAACTACGTATTTGATGAGATAACCGAGAATCCTGTGGTGCAGGATGTGATAAAGGGCAGCCGGATAATGCAGGAGCAGGGCTGTGACTTCGTGATCGGCGTGGGCGGAGGCAGCCCGATAGATGCAGCGAAGGCTATCTCTCTTGCTGCGGCGAATAACCTTGAAGCAAGCGAGCTGTATAGCACCGAGAAGTTCCAGAAAGCCTTTCCTATTGTGGCGATCCCCACTACCTCCGGTACGGGGACAGAGGCAACCCAGTATAGCGTGCTAACCGATCCCGTAGCCAAGAAGAAAGCTGGTTTTGGGCACCCATTGGCATTCCCGCGCCTGTCCATATTGGATGCGCGATATACTTACAGTCTGCCGGCGGAGGTTACACTGCACACCGCTTTGGATGCGCTCAGCCATCTGCTGGAGGGCTTGTATAGTAACCAACGCAGCCCGCTGATGTTCCCGCATATCCATAGTGGGATAAAGATGATTATGCAGCAGCTACCCACTGTACTGGCAGATGCGCGGAATCCCCTGGCAAGAGCGGAACTGATGCAGGCTTCGCTGTATGGCGGGATGGTGATTGCGCAAGGCAGCACCACTTTGCAGCACTCCATAGGTTATCCCATAACATCGGAATACAACATTGCTCACGGACTTGCCAATGCCATTGTGATGGAGGAGATTATGAACCTCTATCAGCCTTATGTGCGCTCGGAGCTGGATGCGCTGTTTGCAGCCTTGCACATAGGGAAAGAACAGTTTCTGGAGTGGCTGCATGCCTTGCCGTTTAAGAAGAAAGTGGATATCTCGGATGATTTTATCACCAGAGCCATTCCGCAGATAATGGCAAGCCGCAACATGGCTCTAAACCCTTTGCAGGTAAGTACAGAGGATATTCGCAAGATATTGGAAAAGATAAGGATGTAACCATGTTGGCAGATGAATTTAACAAAGAACGGAAACGCCTGAACGAACTCGCTTTGGATAAGGCACCACTTAGCATTAAAAGGTTCTACGGCTTGGATACCGGCACCTACGCCGAGGGCGCATTGGATGCTAAAACCAAGGAAATGCTGGGCTTAGTGGCTTCCATGGTGTTGCGCTGTGACGATTGTATCCGCTATCACCTGGGGCAATGCCACAGTCTGGGGCTAAGTGATGCAGAGTTGCAAGAGGTGTTTGCCGTGGCGTTAATGGTGGGTGGTTCTATCGTAATCCCGCATCACAGGCGGGCGGTGGAGTTTTGGGAGGAGCTGAAAAGCCCTACCACTTCTTGAAGATAAAGAACACCGCCAGGATAATCAGCAGAAAGCCAACCACGTAGTTCCAGCGCAGTTCCTCCCTTAGGTAGAGGATGGAGAAGGCACTAAATACAACCAGCGTAATCACTTCCTGAATGGTTTTAAGCTGGAAAGCACTGAACTGACCGTAGCCAATCCGGTTGGCAGGCACCTGGAAGCAGTATTCGAAGAAGGCAATTCCCCAGCTTATCAGGATAACTTTCACCAAAGGGGTGGAAGTATGTTTTAAATGCCCATACCAGGCAAAGGTCATGAAGATGTTGGAGATGATCAGTAGTATAATCGTGCGCATGGGTGACGGGTGCTTAGAATCCGCTTAGCTCAAAGCTGTCCAGTAGTTCGCTATCCAGATCCCACACCATGCATACCAGCTTGCCATCAATGCGTTTAGCTACTATGTAGTGGTTGCTAAGCTCGAAGATAACGCTGTGAGGATTGTCGTTTCTTGCTTCGCGCATGGGTGCGCCACCGCCACCGCAGACAATGTAGGTGATGCCCTTGTATTCGGAGCGTTCGTAATCGTGGTCATGTCCGCTGAAAACTGCCTTTACGTTGCTTCCTGCAAGCATTTGCGGAAGCCAAAGCTGCAAGCCGAGTTCATCCCCATGGGCACCGGAACTGAACACCGGATGATGCAGGATCAATATGCCCGGCAGGGAATCCGCAAGTGCCGCCTGAAGCCATTTTATCTGTGCAGAACCGGGGCTGAGATCATCCGTGCTATCCAAAACAAGGAAGCGGATACCATCGTGCACCAGACTGTAATAAGAGGTGCCGTTCAGAGCCGGGAAATTCGCCAGAAACAAGCTGCGGGAACGCTCATGATTACCTTTGGCGGGGTAGATAGGGCAAATGTCGCTAAGCGGCTTGGATATCTGTTTAAACAGGTCGTATTCGCTTTGGGCGATACCTTTCTGGTTCAGGTCTCCGGTATGAAAGGCGATATCGGGTTTATGTGCGGTTATCGCTTTAATCACTTTGCGATGCGTAACTTCATCACTGCGGGTGTCGCCATAGAACAGGATATCTGCATATAAACTGCTGCAAAGGATAAAGATAACAGGGATCAGGATGCTGCGCAGGGCTTTCATGGCAGCTTTTCATATTCCTTCTGAAACACCTGAAGGTCTTCCCATGCAGGGCGTTTCCAGTTAGGGTTACGCAGCAAGGCAGCAGGATGGTAGGTAACGTATGCGGGAATGCCCATAAACTCGTGCGTTTGCTCCCGGTGCCACTGCAGGGTATTGGTGTTTCCCAGCAGGCTTTGCGCTGCCACCAAGCCCACAATCAGCAGCATCTTTGGCTGCACTATCTGTATTTGTTCCACCAGATATGGCATGCAGGCAAGGCGTTCAGTCGCCTCGGGATTGCGGTTTCCGGGGGGACGGCACTTCACGATATTGGCAATATACACGTCCTGCCGGGGTAGGTTTATAGCAATAAGCATCTTATCCAGAAGGTTTCCGGCAGCACCCACGAAGGGGCGTCCGCTAAGGTTTTCCTGCTCTCCCGGTCCTTCGCCGATCACCATCACTTTGGCATCGGGATCGCCTTCGCCATATACAAAGCGGATGCGTCCTGTGTGCAAAGGGCAGAGGGTGCAGTCGGCGTATTTATCCTGCAGTTTGGCAAGAATGTTGGATTTGTTGCTCTCCGGGCGGTAGAGTTCTTTTATGCCGCTGTTTTTCAGGTGTTCAAGGTATTGACGCAGGGCACGTTGGGGCATCTTTAGATGTCGCTGTCGTCAGTATCGTCTGGTTCGCCGAAAAAGTCTTCTTCCTCATCGTCATAATCATCGAGGCTATCACTTTTGATATCTTCAATGAACTTATCGGAATCATCAATAGTCTCTTCAGTATAGTCAAAGCCCTCATCATCATCGAAGGGGTTTTCTGCTTGTTGCATGGCAAGTTCGGCTTCGGCAAGCTCGGTGATATAATCCGGAACTTCATTATCTGCAACGTGTTCCATTGCCATCACGGTGATCTTTTCCGGGAACTTATGTTTCACATAGGTGGGGAACTGGTTCAGGCGTTGTGCTTCCAGTTTGGAAAGCAGGCAAAACAGATAGTTCATGTCCACCTTTTCCAAAAAGCCTTCGATCTTTCGATTAATCATGGTTATTTCTCCTGTGTTAAAAAGCCTTCAACTGGCTTTATGTATCTTTGCACCCGGTTTTCTTCGGCACGAATTATTGCCTGCACATCGCTTACGGCATGGCTAAGATCATCATTCACTACAAGATAATCGTAGTTTGGGATATAAGCCAGTTCGCTCTTGGCGGTATTAAGGCGTTTTGCAATTTCTGCTTCGCTATCGGTGGCACGTAACACCAGCCTTTCCTCCAGCACTTCCATGCTGGGCGGGATGATGAACACCTTCACGTAGGGGATATCTGTGGCACTTATCAGGCTGGCACCTTGCACGTCGATATCCATTATCACGTGCTTACCGGCAGCCAAACGGGATTTTATATAGCTTATCGAGGTGCCATACCAGTTTCCGAAAACCCTGGCATGCTCCAGAAAATCTCCGCTATCAGTTCTTGCCAAAAACTCCGCTTCATCCACGAAATGATAGTGAATCCCGTTCTGTTCCACGCCTCTGGGCTTGCGGGTGGTGAAGGAGACAGAGTAATCGATATTGTCCGAGACCTTCAGGATTTCGTTCAAAATCGTGCTCTTCCCCCCTCCGGATGGAGCAGAAAGGATTATCAGGAAGCTACAGCTTTTGTCTATCACCGGGGCTTGCTTTACTTAGGCGCGTGGCTTATGCGGGTATGTTCTTCTGGTAGTCCGAAGCGGAAAGCAGGTTTTCCAGCTCATCCATATTGGACATGCGAACTTTGAACAGCCAGCCATCTTCGTAAGGGGATTTGTTAATCATATCGGGGCTGTCTTCCAAATCGCTGTTTTTTTCTTCCACTTTTCCGCTGATGGGGCAGTTTATATCTTCCACGGCTTTAACGGCTTCGATAGAACCGCAAGGCTCTCCGGCAGACACTTTCGCGCCGGCATCGGGAAGCTCTACAAAAACTATGTCCCCCAGTTCGTGCTGGGCAAAATCACTAATCCCGATGGTGGCAAGATCGCCGTCTATGCGCACCCATTCGTGGCTCTCGGTGTAGTATAAATCGTCTTGGATGATCATGTTTTCCTCCACAAAAATCTTACTATTTGAACCCAAGTCTTAAATCGGTGCAATTGTGTCAAGAAGTATGTGGCAAATGCCTGTTTCTCTGCTGTTTGTTTCCATCTTCCCTGCTTATCCGCTACTGATCCGAAAGGGGGTTCACCATGATCTCACCATGATAAATCTCGGTGAGCTCATGGTCAGACCTCCTGCGGTACTGCTTTGGCAAGCAAGGGAGGTGGCAGGATATTATCATTTCAATAGTGCATTGATTGAGCGTTCTATTTTATTAGAACTGTCTTCTGATTGCTGGTTATCCCATTGGCTTCAAGCTTAATGATATAGATTCCTGAAGCCACAGATTTGTTTTCATCATTCTTGCCATTCCAGGTGAATGGGTTTGTCCCCTCATTTAACCTGCCATTGTGTAAGCTCTTAATCTTCTGTCCCTTTAGGTTATACACTTCTATCTTGGCAATAGTCTGTTTTGTGGAGTTGATCTCTATTGAACAGGCGTCGGCAAACGGATTGGGGTAAGTATTAATCGCTGTAATTGTGGGTGAGGTGTTTTCGTCACTAACGGCTGTCATTTGTTGCATGTGAAATATATGCACTCTTCCATCCCAACTTAGCTTGTAAAGATACCTGTCGGAGTTGTAATACTTTACATCGTAATAAGTGTAATAGTCTATGTTAAAGGGATATGCTCGGATACTCTGATCGGTATAATCTACCAGGATATATGTTTCTGGTGTGCCGGATATTCCTGCTACCGCTATGGTGTAATCTTGATCCATTTTTATCAGACCCATGCCATTAGGATATGCACTAAGATCCGGGAAAAGTGGTATTTCCACAATATGGTTATCTGAGAATTGGTAGTGCTTGAAAGCCAACATGGAATGCATAATGCTATACCTTATGCAACTGAAGGTGGAATCCGACAGGGGTACTATACACCTGTATTCATCAGCTGGAAGCGTATCAGTACCGAAGCTAACAACTGTCCTATGTAACTCGTTGTTTTCTATCCATGCAAACATGGATGTTTCATAAGCATATAGGTCACTCAACATTGTGAAGTACCCGTTATCAAACGCTTTTTGTGTATAAACGTATAAATAGGGAATACTATGCCACCCTCCTGCAATTTCCTGGATTATTGCATCATCCTGAACCAATAAGTCTGCTCCATCTGTATAACAGGTGTACATTAATATATATTCATCGTTGAATGACTGATATAGGTATGTATCTATGTTCATGTACAGGGGGTCTTCATAAAATAGCACCAGAGTATTTGTAGCGAAGTCCATTCGGTAGATTCTATTCCCCCAGTTGGGGCTGAACCCATTATTGGATAGATAACCGGTGCTTTCATTAGCTATGTAAAATGTCGTCACAGCATAATTAAAATTACCAAACACATCTATTCCTGCTCTGTTAATGATGTGCGTGTCTGTGCCGGACACTCCTGTAAAACACACAATTATAGTGATATCGGTTAAGAAGGCAGAATAAAGTTTATCATTCTTATATGCAAAGAAGAGTGGATCTGCAGTAATAACTCCCCACTCGGGATTTACTTCGTAGCTGAACACAATCTGAGGTTGTATGATGGCACCCAGGGGAGTCACCATGCCGCGATTTATGTTGATAGTGCGATTCACAATCTGGAAATTGAACAGCGCTAAGGAATCACCTTGCATGCCTACTGCATTATATTCAAAGGGAATATCTAAACCACCTACATGGCTGATACCCATGGTTGTGGTGCCATGGGCAAATTGGCAGAGCAATAACAGAAAAGCTATGGCAAAAGAGCTCTTTATGTTGGACCAAAAGCTGTGAGGTTCCATTGTCGCGCTCCTAATGTAACGTATTTACCTATCATGCATAGTAGTATCTAACTAACGCTGGACATTATTAAAGTAAACCCTCTTTCTTGTCAATATGAAGATTAATGTGTCATGCTTTGCTTAAACGCAAACTAAGCAGATGGAGTTCAAATGGCTTGAACCAACTTCATGTATATCAGAGAGTTATTTAGCCATTTGGACTTCATCATGCGCAAAATAGAGCTATAATCTTATCCCTAATTGCAGGCTTAGCTGGGAATTCACATTGTTGGACTTCAGCTCGCCCAAGTTCACGTCTGTCCATTTGAAGGTGCTTTGGTTGCTTTTGTACATAAGCTGGATAACAAATGGTTGAAAATCCACTCCGGCACCTGCCGCCCAGTAAAAACCGCCATTGGCTTTCAATGCGTGGGTGCTGTCGAATTCGAAATTCTTGTGGTTCACCAGGAAGTTATAGCCACCCTGCAAGATTACTTCCGGGGAGATGGGGAGCGGTAGAATTACATATTTCAGGGTTGTGTAGATGGGTAGGAAAGAAAACTGACGGTTGTGCTCTTCCGGGCTTAAGTCCTTCATTTCACGGGGGATTTGATACTCTAGTCCCACCCCGAAAATCAGGTCTCCGGCTACGATATTGGTGGAAGAAAGCAATTCCCCATACAGGGATACCCCGGTATTCACGTCGCCATCCTTACCGAGATCGGGGTTAGAAAAGGTCTGTTGACCGTTTAAATCCAGCCCCACACCTGCCTGAATCATTGTATCTGCATGCACTTGGAAGGCAAGTAAGCCCACCACTAAGATAAACATGAGTTTTTTCATGATCGTTATCCTTTGGGTCTGAAACTATTTAACTAATATTCAGACCTATAGATAGCATAACTGTCAACTGACTAAAGGCAAGGACGACTACTGGAACAGAGCAGATTGGGAGCGGGGAATAACTGACGTCTCGTCTGTGATAGGCTACATAAACGTATAACCACAACAAAAGCCCGTCAATAGCTAAGCTCAACTGTGGAATCAATCAAGCAGCCGGAATGAACCGACGGTCACTACTAACGGGCAATATGATGTCATGCTAATTGGAGGGGGGGGAAAGGTCAAGCAAATACTTAGATTATATACTATTGGTAGGTTTGGCGGGGCTTATCATCCCTTTAAGCTGAAAACCAGTTCCTTCACTTCGCGCACCAGTTCTTCGGGGAGAATGGGTTTGTTAAGCAGCTTGTTTACTTTAATATCTTCGGCACGGGTTTGGATGTTTTTGTCGCAGAAACCGGTGTAGAGGATGATGGGCATATCCCTGATAATGCGGATTTTAGAGGCTAGCTGGATGCCATCCAGCACCGGCATGGTGATATCCGCAATAATCACATCAAAGCTATCGGGATTGGCAGAAAACACACGTAGAGCTTCACCACTATCGCTGAAAGACTGCACAGAATAGCCTACATTGCGCAGGGCTATTGCAAAAAGCTCTGCTAAAGATGGTTCATCGTCCACCATCATCAGATTGGCAGGAATAAACGGATACTCTTTGACGGAGGGAACCGCTACCTCTGTTTCCACATGATCGGATACAGGCAGGTAGATATGCACGGTGCATCCTTTACCCATTTCGCTTTCCACGTTTACAAAGCCATTGTAGCAAGTTACAATCCCGTGGACAATGGATAAGCCCAGCCCGGTTCCTTCGCCAAGCCCTTTGGTGCTGAAGTAGGGATCGAAGATGCGGGTGATGATGTCGGGAGAGATTCCTCTGCCGGTATCGGTAAAGCTGAGGTGAAGGTAATCGGTACTGAAGTTAACATCCGGGCTAAAACCAATCAGCTCAAAGCCGTGGATTTCCTCCAGGCTGATGGTCAGCGTCCCCATATCGGGGCGGATGGCATGATAAGAATTGGAAGATAGGTTCATCAGCACTTGCTGCATCTCAGTGGGGTCCGCGATGGTGTAGCTGAAGCTGGAGATATTCGACACTATGTTAATTTTGGAAGGGATGGAAGCCCGGATCATGGGGATAGCATCTTCTATTATATCAGCCAGAACGATGGGTTTCACGTTTACTTCCGCCTGACGGCTGAAAGTGAGGATTTTGCCAATAAGGCTCTTGGCACGCAGACAGGCTTTCAGGGCTTCGTCCAGATCATCACGCGCATCAGGATGGTTATCAATCTTGCCTGCTGAGAGGGCAATGTAGCCGGCTATGATGGTGATTATGTTGTTAAAGTCGTGTGCAATGCCGCCGGCAAGGGTGCCGATGGATTCCATCTTTTGGGACTGGCGAAGCTTCATTTCCAGAGCTTTCTGATCGCTTAAATCCCGCGTGATAAATACCAGCTTGCTGGCTTTGCGCTCGGTATCGGCAATAACGGATGCGCTGACTAATGCGGGGAAATGCTGACCTGCTGCATCAACAAGAGTAATCTCGAGGTTTTTAACATAGCTGCCAGTGTGCAAGTCATTAATCAAGTTTTGGAGGCTAGCGCTGTTCTCCGGGGGGGCAAGCTCCAGGATAGAGGCATTTCTACCGGTGAGATCGGATTCATTTTCCACTGCCACGAGGCGAAGGGTCTCATCATTAGCGGTAAGGATGATGCCGTTCAGATCGGTAACAATGATGGATTCCGGAGATGTGAGCAGTATTTTACGGGTTTGTTCCTCTATCTCCTTCAGTAATGCTTCGGTTCGTTTACGCTCTTCAATTTCCATTACCAATTC
>CAYSGM010000006.1:18379-43654 GCA_964430595.1 uncultured Candidatus Cloacimonas sp. | reverse complement strand
GTAGGCACTTAGACTATTGCGCACTTATAAGGTTATGTTTTCATGTAAAGTCCAATCCGCCCATAATTGGGTGTAAACTATGAAGTTGGGAAAGGCGAATTGAACTCCAAAGGCTAAGATTACTTCAAGGATTGAGAAGCCTGGTATACACATCCAGGAGCTTTGGTTCTTGCGATTCCCAGTTATACTTGCTATTGGCAAGCTCTCTTCCTTGTTTGCCCATCAGCAACGTTTTGGCAGGATTATCAAGTAAGGATGAAAGGGCATTGGCGATAGCGGTAACATCTTCAGGATCAACGCATACTCCGCAATTCTGTTGCTGAACAGTTTCGTTATAAACAGGAAAATCAGACACCAGGACGCAGGTTGCTCCAGCCATATATTCAAACACTTTGGTGGACAGGCTATTTATGTGGTTAGGTTCAGGCATAAAAAGCATAACACCTACACATGATGTAGTTATCAGTTCTATGGCTATATCGCGTTTCACGTAGCCATATTCTATTACTTTATGCCAAGCTGGCATACTTGCCAGCTCATTGCGGTAGTTTAATGGTTCATAAGAGCCTGCAAGATGCAAAACGCAGTCTAAGCCTTCTATTGCTACTAATAGCTTCGTGATGCCTCGCTTACTGGTTATATTGCCCACATAACAGATACTCTTTGGGCTTTTGGCAATGTCTTTTCCGGAGAGGTTGCTCCATTCCTGTTTCAATGGGTAGTTGCACACAACACTAGTAATGGGATTCAATTTGCTAAAGTGCTGGGCATGATAGTCTGTAACTGTTATCACGGCATCTATATGGCGCGCAACAATACTCTCCAATGTACTGACGGTATGAGAAGCAAGCACTCTTGCCCATTTGGGAAGGTAAGTTTTATACAGTAAATCATCTTTATAGCATTCGTGTGCGTCATAGATCACCTTAGCTTTGGTAAACAGTTTCAGGAGTAAGCCGATGGGGAGCAATTCTGGATCGTGAAAGTGATAAACAGCAGCGGGCTTGGAAAGCGCAGCAAAGAGTAGCTTGAGAGGTGCTAAAATAATCCGTTTGAACCGGGTGGGATAATTGCCCAGGTCTTGAATAGCTACTCCAGATTTGTATTCGTGCCCCTTACCATCGGCTACAATCAAATGGACTTTGTATCCGGTATTTGCCAAACTAACGCATTCTTTATAGAACACCCGCACATCAGTTCGCACATGCACAGTTGTGAGATGGCATACATAGTTTTTATCTCTTAGCATCTAAACATTCCTTATACACCTCAATGGTTCGCTTGGCTACATTCTCCATGGAAAAACGGCTTAAGGCATAGCTCCTGATAGCTTCGGGATCAAACTCTTTCCACCTGGAGAGAATAGATGTTATCCCGGAAACCAAATCATCTACATCGTTAACCTTTACAAGGGTGCCTACCTCGCTGGAAACAATATCCTCTGCCCCGCCATTGAATGTACCAAGCACCGGGAGTCCCGCAGCCAGGGCTTCTACCATGACGATGCCAAAGCTTTCTATAAAACTGGGATGGATCATGAAATCGTGCTTGCTAATTAATTCTGCTACTTCTGCTGCGGATTTCTCTCCCAGGAAGCTAACTCTGGAGCTTATGTTTAGCTGCCGGCTAAGTAACTCAAGTGCTTGCCTGTAGCTTCCATCACCTACGATGCTTAGATCAAGAGAGATACCGCTTTCTTGAACTTTAGCAAGTGCTTTCAGAAGGACATGAACACCTTTATGGGGAACAAGATAACCGATGTATATGGCTTTACGGGGGGCTTGGCTAAGCTGCCTGAGGCGGAACCTGCGGAAATCAACACCGTTGGGGATAACTGTTAGGTTAGGTAGGGTAGGCTTAAACTCCTTGATGATATTGGCACTAAAGGAAGAAACACAGATCACTTTGTAAGCCTTGTCATAAGCCCAAAGCATCATTTTGCCGATTATTGGTATATTTAGAAAGTTGCGCAATTTGGCTTGGTGTTCAGTAATCACAAGTGGGATGGACGTTTCTTTGGATATCAAGGCAGCAGCAATGCCATCAGGGGTTCCGAAATTGGCATGGATGATGTCGGGTGACCATTCTTTAGCAATCTGCTTACATATTCTGCGGATGAAGAGGTATTCTAGGATAGGCATAAGAGGCTGTAACAGGTTATGGGGAAGCAGTATTATACGCGGTCTGTATACTTTGATTTGCCTGGTTCCCAAGGAAAGGGTGTCTTGCTGATTAACACGCACAGTTGCTTTGCCACGCCTGACACCTAAGAAGAAGGGGACAGGAGCTATAACAGCAACCTGAATATCTTCAGGATAGGCAGCGATGTTCTTAAGCACGAAGTTACCCTTGGTTGGCTCGATGGAATTGGGGAAGATACTATTTATGAATAATACTTTCATGATGCCACCCTCCCTTTTGCCCGATGCAGAAGAGCAGTAATCATATCAAGGATCTGAGCGATGTCTTCTTTCTTTACTATCAACTGCTGGATGCTTTGATCTCTGTGTGTTCTGAAATACCATACAAACAGAACAATCAGCCACAGGGGATAGACAATAGACGAGCTCATTGCCGCACCATACATCCCGTAGCGGGGTATCAGGAAGTAGGCAAGGATGAATTTTACAGCGGTACACACGGCAGGGGCAATTACCGTGAACAAGGGAAACCCTTTGCTCCACAGAAAGGTGTTAAACAAACCACCTAGGGTAATACCCAGAATTGCCGGGATAAGATAAAGGAATGCATAGTATGAGTTTATATACTCAGACGAATAGAGCAACTTAATAATCGGCAAGCCAAACAAGCCCATCCCAAGAATACAAGCAAGATCGAATACCAGCATAATCACAAATATCTTACGCAGGATTTGCAGTGATGCAGCATCATCTTTGAGGGCAGAGAACTTGTTTAAAAGGACAATTCCTATCATGCCGGCTGTCAGATTAATCATATCCAGAAAGTTTATGGCTAAGGTATAAACGCCCAGCTGCCTGAAGCTACCGAGGAGCTTTAGGATGATAACATCGATCCTGACCATTAAAATCATCATGTATTCTGATAAGAATGCTTTGTATCCTAGTGAGTATGATCTGCCAATAACACTCCAATCCCATACAAAGTGATAGTTCAATTTCTTCGTCAAACGAAAATGGAAGTATATGCAAACCAGTATCAGGATGGCTACGTTTATTAGGAAACTGCCTTCCATTCTATATTGAACCGGCAGCAACCAGAAAGCGGGTAAAATCACCAGCATGAACAAAGCGGATGGCATCACCAGGTTTAACGCATAATCCTTTATATGATTCAACCCGATTAATATGAATCTCTGTCTGGTATAAAGCTGATAAATCGCCAGATAGGCAGCTAAGGCAAGCACAATAAGCTTCGAATACCCGGATATATTATTGCCAAGGATGAGGAAGCCAATGTAGTTCATTAGTAGCAGGGAAATGCCAAGGCTAATCCCAAAGAATACCAAGGTGTAGCTATACAAGATGTTGGGGTCTGTTTTGTCGTGCTGAAGGCTATAGACTAAGGATTTGGTAATCCCAAGATCGAGTAGCATCCAGATAACTGAATTTATTGTGAAGAGATAAACATATTTACCGCGTAGTTCCGGTCCAAGATACCTTGCCAAAAACCAATTCACTACAAACGCTGTAGCCATGGTTAGAACCTGACTTCCTGTGGTGAATGCTATGTTTTTCTTTAGGTTGATTTCGCTCATAATTCCTGTTAACAGCCTAGGTGATATTTGGTCTGGTTGGTGTAAAGAGCTTTCTAAGAAACCTTGCTTGGGAGTTCCTGATTAGTAACCCACTAATTACAATAATCGTCCCGGCTAATTGTCCCACCCCCAAGGTTTCGTGTAACAACACATATGCAAGCAAAGAAGCTATAACCGGTTTGAAAAAGAAATATGCTGAGGCACTACCTGCATTAATGTGTTTCATCCCCTGAAAATACAGCAGGTATGCAGCACCGGTAATGATGCATCCAAAGTAAGCCATGTATAATACATTGCGCATACTAAATTGAAACATAAACGGTTTGCCAAGCACCTGGTTGACTGCTAGCAAAACAGAGCCTCCCAACAAAAACGAGAGGGCATTAGTGAATGTGTTTCCATAAACCAATACAGCAGATCTGGTAAGCACGGTCCATATCCCGAAGCTAAGTGCTGCCAATACTGCTAAAACAATACCGAGTTTCAGATTAACAAAATCCATATTAGTGAAGTCGTGCTCAAATAAGATGATAAGGAAAAGACCGATAATACCTAAGATGATGCTAACAATCTGTGATCTGCTTAGTTTCTCATGTATCAGTATCAAGGCAAACAGGCTCACAAACAAGGGATTCATGCTAATAATGATTGCGCTGAGGGATGCTTTTCCATAAAATATGGATAATTGTAAAAGCAGCATACTAACACACACATTTAGTAAACCTAAACTGCCGATGCGCAGTATGCTGCTTCTATTTATCTGAAGCTTATCTATTCTTGCTTGCCTGATGGCGAAGGGCAGTAATACCACCCCACCAATCACAAATCTCCAGGCGGTTAAAGTGAAGGGATCTATCCCAACACCCACCAGCTTTCCTGTGACCTCCAGGCTTGACCATATTATGATCGCTGTTAAGCAGTATAGATGGCTTCGTAGTTTCAAACTACTTCATCAGTACCATTTTCTTGGTGCTGGTAAAGCTACCTGATTTCAGGCGGAAGTAATATACACCACTTGACACGGCATTACCGGAATTATCGGTTCCATTCCAGTTCAAGGTAGTTACACCCTGCTGGGCTTGTGCCATATCAAATGTTTTTACAATCTGTCCCTTTTGGTTATAAATATTCACTTGGGCTGGAGCAGCTTTATCAAGAGAGAAGCTGATATTTGTATTAGGATTGAAGGGGTTGGGATAGTTGCCAATCAGCTTTGCACCCGCGGAGGTGATTACATCGTCTTCATTAGCAGAGCTGGGATTGAAATCTGTAAGAAAACGAGGAGTGATCTGTGAAGGATCAGTTGCCGAGTAATTAGCGATTATTCCCTGAAGGTTGAAAGTGCCGGTGTGCATAGGTGTACCCATGTAATCAGCATCCCAGAAACCAGTTCTGAAGGTCATTGAGCCTGTAGCATCAGAGATTGGGTAATTTACAGACTGACCCACTGGGTAGTTTCCGCTGGGGCTGTTAAAGTGCACTTGATCTATACGCACTACGCGGGACTGATATTGTCCAATACCAAAGTCAGAGACTAATTGGGCAATTGTAACAGTGGGAATGGAAATGCTGTTTCCTGATGATGTTGGTGCTCCAGGATTGGACATAGGAACAAATTCCAGTGTTTCAAAGTATTGCACCAATTTACCGGTCAAGCCAGAAATACCATCGCCAATATTGAATGGAGCTTGGGGAATAATGCCAGCAGTATCGTAAACGTAAACACCGGCGTCTGCATCTTGCACATATTTATGATTGCTCTGCTTCCAGGTTAAGATTACCTCATTAGGAAGATAGTAAACTGTATCACCAACAGGCTGTTGTCTTAGTTCGCTAAGGCTTCCAACAACAGTAGCAAAGCTATAAGTTGCAGTTGCAGTTACGCTGGCTACTAAACCAGTGGCAAAACCTTTAGCTTTGATGGTTGTGGTAGCTGTTACCTGAATGGGAGCGGTGTAAAGTGTAGAAGTTGCAGTAGGTTCAGACCCGTTTGTAGTATAACGAATGGTGGCATTGGGGGTAGTGGTGCTAATTGCTACACTTACAGGCTGGACAAAGTATCCGCTTGGAGGATCGAACATAGGAGTGGCTACTCCACCCTGCAACGCACCGCTGATGCGGATGTTATCGATTCTATTATTACCTGTGGCAGAACCAGCCCCATCAAGAACCACGCGAATCCCGAAGTTTGCATTGTTTGCTGCTCCGGCAATACTACTAAAATCAACATTGACCATCTGAGTGGCGACCCAGTTGTTCTCAAAACCTGTCAAACTTACAGTTTCCTTAGAAATCCAGTTGGTTCCATCCAGGGTGTATTGAATTTCCTGAGTGGAAAATCCAGTGGATGTTTTACGGGTTGGATAGGATAAGGATATGCTGTCGAAACCAAGGGTAGAAGCCATCATGGTAAAGTATTCACCGTTGTTCACGTTGTCCACTCCACCGCGGGGGGCAAAACTGCCACCAATCACTTCTCCATCAGTTCCATTAAACAGTGTGCCACCAAAAGAAAACGCTTCCGTAAAAGTATATGTAAGTTCTGCATCCCCCATGGATGCGGGAATAGGCTGCGCCCAAGTTTGGTCAGTTGCTGGAGTTCCGCTATTGAAATTCCAGTAATATAATATTGTTTGACCGAAAACCAGGGTCAAAGCCGCCAGCATTAGTACGGTTGTTAGTGCTTTTTTCATCGTGTTTACCTCACTTTAGTTAAAATTTTAGAGCACAGTATAAAAATGAACCTGCAAGCAGGATACTATCAGAACGATCCAATATCCCTCCGTGACCGGGGATCAGATTCGAACTGTCCTTAACACCGCAGAACCTTTTTAGCATGGATTCTGCCAAATCACCTATCTGTCCAACCATTCCGGCAGCAACTGCAATAAGAACCAGTTGCTTCCATGGTAACAAATACACGTTTCCAATGTATAATATAACCAATATAAACCATGGAGCAAGCCCACCTGCGACAAACCCAACTAAGGACTTGCGAGGGCTAACCGCAACTATATTGCGTCTTTTACCAAATTTCACACCTACAAAGTAGGCACTTGTATCCACTATCCAGATCATCACAATTAAGGCAAGTAAAATTTTCTTCTCCGGATTTTCCAAGCCAATACGGGTTATCATTGCGGGGAATATGGCAGTGTAGAGTGTCCCAAATAAACCGGCAAAAATCTTTGGGACTGATCTGTCCTGATCCCAGCTAAAGAGTGCTTCCACAATGGCGATAAACACAACAAGCCAAAGCAACAGGATGTCGTATTTCCCGGAGAAAACCATTAGCAGATATGTCCCTACACTTACAAAACTCCACACGTAAGTGATGCCAATATTTGCCTTTCTCATCATGGTAACAAACTCTATGGAACCCAATGATGCCACCATTCCCAGAGCCAGGATTAGGGGAAAGCCTCCATAGTATAGAGCAAAAAAAGCTAATGGAACAAGGACAGCAGATACCAATATACGGGTTCGGACTTCCGTCATTTCTTTCTGCCTCCAAATCTTCGCTCGCGAGCCTGGTAATCCAGCAGAGCCTTAACCATCTCCACTTTGGTAAAATCAGGCCATAATGTATCAGTTACATACAGCTCCGAATATGCAGATTGCCACAGTAAAAAGTTCGACAAGCGCATCTCTCCGCTGGTACGGATAATCAAATCCGGATCAGGTTGCCCTTTTGTCCACAGGTAATTCCCGAACATATCCGTGCTAAGCTCCGCAATCTCGGCTTTGCTTTTCTCCGCAACCAACTTTTTTATACCATCAATAACTTCCAGCCTACCGCCATAGTTAAAGGCAATATTCAGCACCATTCCGGTGTTTTTGTGCGTGGTAGCAGCGATGCTTTGCACCTCAGCCCAGTACTTGGGATCCAGCCCCAGGTTGGTTCCGATAAACTGCACATAGATGTTCTGCTTATCAAGATCAGGGATTTCCTTGGCGAGCTGTTCTTTAAGCATCTTCAAGAGACCCTTCACTTCATCCGCGGGACGGTTCCAGTTCTCTGTGGAGAAGGTGTAAAACGTTAAATAACCAATCCCAAGTTCCACACCTAGTTCCACAACTTCCCGGATAGATTTTGCTCCAGCTCTGTGTCCAAACAGGTGTGGGCGGTTTCTCTGTTTTGCCCAGCGTCCGTTGCCGTCCATGATTATCCCAATATGTTTGGGTAAACGCTCTTTGATAATCTGGGGGAGCAGGTCTTTATAACTTACTTTGGGCATAGCACCTCATTCATAATATTCCATCAGAGTAATGTCAATCACTTGTAGAGCACCCATTAACTTCAGGGTCACCCATTTATCCTCAGGCTTGCAGCATATTTTAGCCAGGCATAAATAAAACCATCCAGATCGCCATTCATCACCTTATCCACCTGCCCGCTCTCGAAATTGGTGCGGTGATCTTTAACCATCTGGTAGGGCTGGAAAACATAGCTTCGGATCTGATTTCCCCAGCCGATTTCGGTTTTGCTGCTATCCACTTTTTTCTTTTCTGCTTCACGCTGATCTTCGTAGTACTGATACAGCCTGCCTTTCAGGATAGCCATGGCTTTCTCGCGGTTCTGGATTTGGGAACGTTCATTTTGGCAACTAACCACAATATTGGTGGGCAAATGCGTGATGCGCACGGCACTATCCGTGGTGTTCACATGCTGTCCGCCTGCCCCGCTGGCACGATAAGTATCTATCTTCAAATCTTTGGTATCAATTTCAACTTCGATGTCATCATCAAATTCCGGGTAAACAAACACTGAGGCAAATGATGTCTGGCGTTTCCCTTGGGAGTTAAAAGGACTCATTCGGACTAAGCGATGAATGCCGATTTCGCTTTTCAGCATACCATAGGCAAAGTTTCCGCCCACTTCTACGCTTACACTTTTCATGCCGGCTTCTTCACCGGGGAGAGAATCAATAATTGTGAAGCTGTATTTATTGTCCTCTGCCCAGTGCATATACATGCGCAACAGCATTTCCGCCCAATCCTGAGCTTCGGTGCCGCCGGCTCCTGCATGGATGGTGAAGAGGGCATCGTTATGGTCGTATTTATCATTCAGATAGCATTCTATCTCTGCCTTTTCGATAAAGGTCTTAATCCTGGGGAGGTGATCCACCGCCTCTGTAAACAGAGAATCCTGGAAATCATCCTCAAGAAAGCTGATGTATGTTTCCAGTTCTTCGCGCACGTTGTCAAGCTTGGCAATGTGGTTTATTTCTTCGCGGATTTGGCTTAATTGCTTGCTAATCTTCTTTGCCGTTTGTTGGTCATTCCAGAAGCCGGGCTCGTTCACTTTTTGTTCAAGTTCGCTAGCCATTACCTGCTTTGGTTCAGGATCAAAGTAACCTCCGGATTTCGGAGATCTGATCTATCAATTCGTTTGCTGCTTTTTTGTAATCTGCGTATTCCATTATCTACCTTCAAATTATACTGTCGTTCCTTCTGTATAAAGCAGGGATTCATGTCAAGCGGAATCTACGGAATAATAGACGTCTTGTCTGTTGCGTGCCTACCAATTCGTAGTAATCACTGCCATTATCTCTATTTAAGTCTGGAGTCGAATCGGCTTAGATAAACTACACCAATAGAGTTATCTCTTTTAGCCGATTGGACTACAGCGTCACTAGCAGTAAATCCGGCAGGAACAAACCTGAAGATCATTAGTTGTGTGACGCTGTAGTCCATGAAGCCTCTAACATATAGGTAGTATAAAGATAGGTGAGGCTTCATCGACTCCAGACTTACAGAGGGGGCATCAATACCTTTTGCATAATCAACGATGTCAATTTTGAGGTAGAGGTAGGTTTACGGGATCACACGTCTCGTCTGTTGCGTGCCTACCAAGGTTTCATCTTCCTTGCACCTCCGCAGCTGATTCGAACAGGGGTTCACCATGAACTCACCGGGATAAATCATGGTGAGCTCATGGTCAGTCCCCCTGCGGTTCAGCTTCGGAAAGCAAGGAGAAAGGGGAAACGAAACAGAGGAACATAGAATAAGAAAAGCCATTAATATGCGATTTCCTGAAGCTAAAAAGAAACGGAGGAGAGCTTTAGCTCTCCTCCGCTACGGTAATGGGATTGTTTATTACTTACTTTTCTACTTGGAATTCAATACGGCGGTTCAGGGTTCGTCCCGCAGCAGTATCGTTTGTAGCACGGGGTTCACTTTCGCCTTTACCAAGAGTTTTAATGCGGTTTGCATTGATACCTTTGGTTACCAGCCAAGTCTTTACAGCATCTGCACGACGCTGAGAAAGTGATTGATTGCTGGTGTCAGTACCTACATTATCAGTGTGACCTATGATCATAATATTCACAGTAGGATTTGCAGCAAGGGCAGTGTATGCTTTTTCCAATATCTCAATAGATACAGGTAACAAGGTTGCCTTGCCGGTCTCAAAGAGAACACCTTCCAGGGAGAATGATGCACCAACGGTTAAATCTAAGACATCGTCTTTAGGATCAAGAGGATTCTTATCTTCCTTAACTTCAGTGGCATCATCAACGCTACCCTTATCGGTATCTGCTAACAGGGGATCAGTTTTGTATTGCATCACTTCCACATAGTCGTTCAAACCTTCCCCATCGGTATCAGGATTGAGGGGATTAGTTTTGTATTGCATTACTTCCACATAGTCGTTCAAGCCCTCTCCATCGGTATCGGGGTTCAGCGGGTTGGTCTTATAGCGCATCACTTCCACATAGTCGTTCAAGCCTTCACCATCAGAATCAGGATTCTTGGGATCAGTCTTGTAGTTATTGATTTCTTCGACGTCTGTTAAGCCATCGCCATCACTGTCAATGGTATTGGGATCAACGGTGGGAACCGGTACCACCTTTACAGGTTCAGGGATTGGTGTTGGTATTGGTTTAGGGGCAGGGGGTGGGGGGAAGGTTGGGACGGGAGTGGGCTTTACATAAGTTACAGGTGCCGGCTTGGGAGCAGGCTTCGGACCTGAATCAGACAGTGAAAGTCCGATGGAAAGGTTAAAGAAACCATCCTGTTTCCTGCCGGTGAATCTGTTTTCGTCATCATCAGCGCGCATTCTGCTATCCAGAATGTCAGAATTTGCAAGATTGTAACCTGTGCTTACTTCCAACTTCATACCCTTTTTGATCTCAGTATGAAAACCGATACCCATGGGGGTGAGGGGAATTACATCTGCATCGGCATCACGCAATTCTTTCGAAGCTCCGTTGCCCACATAGATAAAGGGAGAAACCTTGCCCTTCTTGTAAGGCTCGAAAATAAAGCGATAGTCTGCTTTAATGGTTTGTGTTTTGTAAGTCTGCGAAGCATGCAACTGGGTGTAGCCAGCTCCAATCCTAAGTGATAAAAACTTGAAAATCTCTAATTGAACATGACCACCAATCAGGGGCCCAAAGTTCTCAGCGCTACCGGCATTATCACCTCGTGCTAATCCTAATTCATAGCCGTAGCTCCATCCAGGACTGGTGTATGCGGCACTTACAATGCCGCAGCTTAAAAGCAATGCCAAGATTGCTAAACAAGTTTTGGTCTTCATACTTTACTCCTCTATTTCTAGAAATTTGGTCACTATTTTTGCTTCCAAGAAAAGTCCTATCAAGTATAGCCTAAAGCTATATGGCTATGCCGAACAGCCTTACTAACACTTCTATAGATACTTTAATTATTCCGCAGAAACCTGTCTTTAACAGTCTATTCTGTTTTATGCAGGAAGCAAGTATTAAGTGGAGAAATCAATGCTAATATTACTTTCCTGGTACTCAGAGAGAATTAATCTCATGTAGTTCAGTGGTCAGCGGCTTCCATGATTCCACAATGTTCTTGATCTAAGCCGGAGTATCGGCTGAATACTAAACAGGGGAGAATACAATAATTCTCCCCTTTATATGCTTACTATTAGCATGTTATAGTGTTACACGGAAATAACTTCCACTACTTCCGGGATCTCTTCTTTCACAATGCGTTCGATACCGGCTTTCAGGGTAAGGGTTGCCATGGGGCAGCCATTGCATGCGCCCTTAAGGCGGACTTCCACAACATTATCTTCACGGATGCGGATCAATTCCACATCGCCACCATCTGCCTGGATGGCAGGGCGGATTTTATCCAGTACGGATTCGAGTTTTTCTCTTTCGATAGCCATGATAACCTTCTTTATACTTCTATTTGTGTATTCTTGTGCATGTTTCTGGTTGTAAGATAGTAAAACGCAGGAATAATGATCAGCGTTAGGAATGTGGATACTATCAAACCACCAATGGATACTATTCCCATAGACTGGGAGAATTCTTTGCCGGAACCGCCAAATCCAATCGCCATAGGGACCATACCCATAATAATAGCGAGGGTGGACATTATGATTGGCTTCAGCTTCATTTCTCCGGCTTCCAGCAGCGCATCGTGGGGACTTGCCCCTTCCCGGCGTTTCTGATTAACGTAATCTAATATCAATATAGCGTTGTTTACCACGATGCCCACCAGCATTATTATAGACATCATAGAGATTATGTTTAACGAAAGTCCTGAAAGGAGTAACGCCAGAATAACTCCGATAAGCGCTAAAGGCACAGTCGAGAGGATAAGCAAAGGCTGGGCAAAGCTTTCCAGGATAGCTGCCAGAAGCATGTATGTAAGCAAAACTGAGAGTAAAAATGTCTTTACCATTTCTGCAACAGTTTCGCCAAGCATTTGTGCGTCACCACCCCAAACAACCCTATACCCGGTGGGGAGGTTGACCTTGGTAAGACGCTGATTTATTCCGCTAATAATCTCTCCCATATTCGCACCGGTTGCGATGTCGCCCGAGAACTGAATACTCTTGTATCGGTCACGATGGGTTATTTTGTTTATCCCGGGAGTGAAGCTCACGTCTGCAAGCTGTGAGATCAGGTAACTCTGCCCATAGATCACAACGCTAAGGTTCATTATCTTATCTGGAGAATCCACCGCATCATCATTCAGGGAAATCTTAACGTCATACTGGTTACCTGCTTCACGGTACTGGGTGGAGACCATTCCTTCCACGGAAGCGCGCAGAGCCAATGCCAGATCGTAAACCGTTGCTCCGATAGCAGCCATTCTCTCTCGCTTAGGATTCAGGGTAAGTTCTGCTCTGCCGGATCGGGTAGAGGTATCCAAGTTAACCAAACCGGGGGTGTCCTTAATTGCCTTGCTTACTTCAAGCTTCAATTGTTCCAGTCTGTCGTTATCCTGTCCCTGAAGGAAGAACTCGATGGGAGCGCTTCCTCCACCCATGCCCTGAGTTCCACTGGCTTTAATCCGGGCATTGGGAACATCAGCCAGATCACGGGTAAGAACGCGGGCAAATTCAGCAGTGCTCTTATCCCTTAGCTTTCTGTCCACAAGCTTAACATCTGCGGATGCCAGGTTTGTACCGGTATCGATGAAACCTTGCGAACCAAGGCTGGTTACGATGTGCTGCACTTCTTTGTGTTTGGATACGCGCTTGTTAATCTCATTAAGAACTTTTGCAGTTTGATCCAGATTATAGCCCTGAGGCAGTTCTACAGAGACAGTAACATTGCCTTGATCCATAACGGGCATAAGGTCAAGTCCGACGATTGGCACAAGGGCAAAGCTGCCGAACAGTGCTAAAACACTTATCATGATGATGGTAAAACTGCTTTTACGCGATTTTAGCACATAGGTCAGGAATCTCTTATATGCTGTGGAGAACCTATTGAACAATGCATCGAACTTCAGACCGAATCTACTGTCGTGCTTGGCTTCTGGGATAATCATGGAAGCCAGCATAGGGGTTACCGTGAATGAGGTTATCAGGGAGAATATTGTAGCGAAGGTAACCGTGAGAGCGAATTCCTTGAAGAACTGACCAACCATGGAACTCATTGATGCAATAGGTAGGAAAACAACAATGTTCGTTAATGTTGATGCCAACACCGCAACCGTGATTTCGTTCGTGCCCTTTTCAGAAGCATCCCGGCGGCTATTGCCCATGTCCTTGTGCCGGAAGATATTCTCCAGCACGACCACGGAGTTGGCGACCAGAACCCCAACTGAGGTTGATAGTCCCATAAGAGTCATAATATTAAGCGTGAAACCAGCCATTTGGAGGAACACAAAAGAAGATATGATGGAAATAGGCATGGACAGAGCGACAATTAAAGTTGAGCGCAAATCGTGCAGGAAAAGGAACAACACCAGTCCGGTAAGCAGGATGCCCATATAGATATTGCTCATAGTATCGCTGACTGTGCTACGGATGAATTCACTATCATCGCGGATCATTTCCAGCTTTACACCCTTAGGCAGATCTTTCTGGATAATGGGCAACCGTTTCATAACCTCTTTGGCAATGTTCACCACGTTTCCATCAGAGCTTTTGGTGATGGATAAACGGACAACGTTATCTTCCTGCAAGTTCTTGGGTACATTGAAGTATGTGGCTTTGGTTCGCACTTCTTCGCTGCTGTCTGTCACAGAGGCAAGCTGATTAAGCTTTTTAACCCCAAACTGAGTGGGGATGTCGGCATTGATTATTTCTTCCAAGTTTTGGTATTCACCCTTTAAACGTACAGAATACTCTTGCGACCCCCGGGTAAAATTACCCGCGGGCATATCCATGTTCTGTGCTGCAAGGATGCCGGTAAGTTGGGGCAGGGATATCTTGTTTTCGTACACCACCTTATCCGATAAGCGTATATCAATCTGACGCTTTGTTCCACCGGTTAGGGTAACCTGAGCCACCCCTTCGATTTGTGAAAGCTGCTCTTTTATCTTGTTATCAGCCAGTTCATATAGCTCTCTGCCATCCACATTACCGGTTAGCACCACATCCATGAATGGAGAAGAGCTGAAATCAATCTTTTGTACAATGGGTGCTTCCGTATTATCCGGGAAGTCACGCAAAATAGTGTCAATCTTGTCTTTCACTTCCTGATTTGCAATATCCACATTCTTCCCCATTTGGAATGCGATCACCACAATAGAAGCACTTTCCATAGAGTAGGATTGCACATAGTCTATCTGACTTACCGTGGATATCGCCTCTTCGATGCGGCTGGTTAGCTGGGTTTCCACTTCGCGTGGTCCAGCACCGGGGTATATCGTCTGGATTGAGATGAATGGTAGCTTCACATCCGGCATCAGGTTTAATGGCATACCTATATAGCCTAATATGCCAAATACCACAAACACCAGAAGCCCCATGGTAACCATAACCGGACGTTCTATTGATAGTTTGGTTAGAAACATTTTATCTATCCTTACTCGATTACACGCAGTTTCGCATTTTCGGTTAGCATGTTTATGCCTTCCGTTATTAGAATATCGTCAGAGCTAAGCCCGCTGGTCACTTCGAAAGTGAGGGAGTTATCCAAGCCTGTCTCGATCAAGGTCTTCGCAGCTATGCCTTGCTTGTTCAACCACACATACTTGCTTCCGTTCTCCATGGTGATGCTTTCTCTTCCTACCACTATCACATTGGGCTTGCTGAGGACAACGATACTGATCTCTGCCGTAACGCCATAGCTAATCTTGCGATTCATACCGGTGAACGTTACTTCTACCCTGAAGGCTTTGGTATTCACATCCATCGCCAGAGATATATCGCTAACCTTACCATTTATGGTTTCATCAAGCCATGTGGCGGTAGCTTTCATACCTTTCTTTATCTTGCTTATCTCAGCTTCGGGAACCATGATAGTCGCTTTGTAACCGCCGGTGGAAGCCACGGTAAACAGATCCTTCCCTGGTGATACCTTCTCACTTGGGCTCACCATCATAGCGGTGATTATGCCGGATATGGGCGCTCTCACATTTATCATCTGCTCACTGGCTGCCAGATTAGCCTTACTAACCTGATACTGTGTTTCCACATTGTCCAAATCCTGACGGCTGATTGCACCCTGATCATGCAGACGCTTCATCCGCTCGTAAACAGTTTTAATGCTGTTAAATGCGCTGGAGGCTTGCTCAAACTGGGCAGCAGGGGTATTGGCAGGGAATCTGATAATAACCTGATCTTTCTGCACTTTATCACCAACCTTGGCATTGATCTTTGTGATTATATCCGAAACCATTGCAGAGGCAGTAGATTCTTCACTCCCGCTTAGGGTGGCATTATATGTAAGTTCCTGTAAGAAAGTAGAGGGTTGAACGATAGTTTGACGAACCGGGATACCTTCTTCATTCTGGATTTGTTCCATATTCTTAGCATTGTCTTGCTTCTTACCGCAAGCAAAAAGCAGAAGCATGAGGAGGACGGCGACAAGCATTTTCTTCATTATATTCTCCATTATAGGCTGATTCCGATAGATTTCTTAAGGTTGCGATCTGCTGAGATAATCTCATAGATTGCTTGATAATATTGCAGTTTGATAGATTGTAGCATTATCTGCGCATCAAATACTTCCAGCTGGATTCCCACCTGGTTGTCATAACGAACTTGTGCCAGTTCCAAGCTGCGTTCTGCAAGCTGAATGTTCTGGGTTTGCACTTCGTAGTTGTTACGGGCATGCTCCAGCTTCTGGTGATTCTGCTTTATCTGCAGGGTAATCAGTTCTTCCGCATCTCGCTGTTGCAGCTTTGCCTGTTGGTGATCATGGCGGGCATAGCTACGTTTGGCACTATTGGAGAAGCCGGTAAACAGCGGGATCTGAAAGCCAATCCCAATCCCATATTTACTCCCGAAATCATCCTTCTGAATGGCATATTCATCGGCAGCAGTGAACAAAGAGTAATCCGCACTAAGTGCTATATTGGGCAAATAATTACCTTTTTCAGCATTGTATTTTATCTGCATAATCTGGGTGTTTATATCGGCAAGTTCCAGTTCAGTTCGGTTTGCCAAGCCTTGCGTTGTGGCATCTTCCAAACTAATATTAAGCTCGGGAGGAAGCACAAACTCGCCCTCGGGAGCAACAGATGGGTCTTCCACCCCGATTTGCTTACGAAAAGCAGAAACCGCTAAGTTATATTGGTTTTCAGATGCTAAAACCTGAGGTTGTAGCTTTGCCACTTCCAGCCGTGCCCGTAGGACATCAAACTCGGACACCTGCCCCTCGCTGGAAAACAGCTCCACTCTTTGTAAGTGTTTATTTGCCAAGGTTAAACCATCGCGTTGAACTTCCCAAAGCTTTTTAGCTAACAGACATTGGTAAAACAGCTCTGTGGTTTGCAGTACCACATCCTGTTCGGCAAGCTCATAGCGCAATCTTTGTATGCTGCGAAAGCGATCTACGGCTCGGATCCCATTGATTAGCTTTCCTCCCAGGAACAGAACCTGGTCGAACTTCAATTGCATGGCAAGTGATCCCTCTTTCACCGGGGAAGTGGGGATCATAGAGTTCACAACCCCTTCAATTACTGCTGCCAGATAGTTATCATTATCCGTGGCAGCGGTATCCAATCCCCCTGAAAAGCTAACTGGAGCAGGTATTGCTGAATCGGGTAGATACGTGGCAGAAAGGTTATATCCACCTTGCAAGGATAACTGAGGCAAGAGGTTGCCTCGAACATCCTTGTAAGTCTGCTCCGCTTTATAAATATCTTCTTTAGCCATAAGAAGTTCTTTGTTGTTTTGTTTTGCATAATCTATGCTCTCTTCCAGCGTAACTGCTAAAAGGGTCATAGCAAACATGCTTACCGAGATTAGTGTGAACCATTTCTTCATGTTTTATCCTCTTTTCAATAAACCATACAGGATCATATTGATGATTGTTTCATGATCTCTGTCTATTCTTTTCAGTAGTGTTTCAATATCAGCGATGTTTATGCTGGGGTCTCCCAACAAGAACCAATCGAATATTATCTCACTTAACCTATCTACTTGTAAATCAATCCCCAAAGCTCCTTCCTGTTTTCCAACTTCCAAAATAGAACTTAGCATATCTAGCATGCTTTTCCGTTTTGATTGGCGGAATTCGTATATAGGTTGGTGAAAACTGTGTGGAATGGCATTCAAGCTTTCGTGTAGGAGCGGCATCTTCTCGTAGATCAGCCTGATTGGGAAGTGAATAAATTCCCTTAGCTTGGCTTCGAAGCCCTCCATTGTGTTTATCTGCTTTTCTAACATCGTGTAAAAACTAGCATAGTTATCTTGGATCACACTCATGTAAAGCTCTTCTTTGCTGTTAAAATAGTAGTATATCGTCCCTTTAGCAATCTGAGCTTCGTTCGCAATATCTTCCAACGATGTCTTGTTGTAACCAAACCGGCAAAAGTATTTCGTTGCTATTTCTACTATTGTCTGCCGTTTATCTTTTATCTGAGCCATATCATCCTTTGCTTATCTTATTGTCCGTCATTCTGATACGCACTCAGAACTGACTAACTGACTCATTCTGTATAGATAGTCATATTGGTCAAGGAAAATATTATCAATTTTTATTCACTTTTCCCGGATTCCACTTTTTCCCTTACTCCCACAGCCCTATCATTCCCCACTCATTCCCCTCTTTGTGGGCAATGAGTGGGGAATGATAGGGCAATTGGGACTTGTTTCCATGCAGTTACATGTCTATCAAACCTCACTCACACCTCAGTTTGTGAGGTCAGAGTGAGGTTTGATAGAGGTTAAGATGCAAGGAAGCTTACATAAAGCTCTCTTCCAAACTAAAGTTGATAGATTATAAACGTCATTAGGAATGGTAGAATTTCTGTAAACTAAGAACAAGTGGTAGAAGTTGAATATCACAAAATAAACAGCGGAGAGCATTAAGCCCTCCGCTGCTTTCTTATCTGCTTTCGGATACGCTATTTTATCAAAACAACGCGCCTAACTATAGACTGATCGTGTAACTGCACTCTGAGGAAGTATATTCCATTGGGTAAATCATACTTGTTGTTATGATTTACACTCCACTTTACGTTGTGCACACCCGATGTTTCGTCTTGATTGATCAATGTGCGGACTAGCTGCCCCTTAACGTTAAACACTTCTATCTTAACGCGCGCAGGGCTCTTAAGCTGGTATTCAATTTTGGTTTCGTGATTGAATGGGTTGGGGTAAATACGGTTTAGAGCAGTGCTAACAACTTGCAGGTTATCATCATTAGCGGAGGATGATGTTACTATCCAAGTATGGAAGACATCCAATATACCGTCAGATACCTTTACTTTTAGCCTGTTACTGGGTGCGGGGCTAAACTGGCAGGTCATAGTATTGTCATTGTCTGTCTGCAAAACGTCATTTAAATACCAGTAATATTGCAAGGGGCTGTCAACATCAGTAGCGGTAACCGAAAAAGCAATAGGAACGTTATACTCCACTTCCAAAGAATCTGCATTAGGGGAGTAAGCTTCAATTACGGGAGGATCGTTTATTGCACTAATTGTTAGAGTAAAACTATCGGATACTGATACACGTGGACTGATTCTGTTATCTCCCGATTTTGCTGTTCGTGTATAAGTGTTACTCTGTTTGCCCGGGGAGGGGAAGCCATCTTCAGCAGTAACAGTGAAATTTACAGTTCCATATTGATTGAGAGCACTACTGATAGTAAGAATGTTCTGATCTACCAGGGCTGTTACAATATTGGAATCGACATTGTAAGAATAGGTGAGAGGATCTCCATTAGCATCGGAGAAGTAACTACTGAGGTTTATCTGAAAAGTAGTGAAATCCTCAGCTCTGGTGATGTCAGGCAGAGGTTGGGTGATGATAGGTCCTGAATTAAGGACAGTGATTAGGTTTAAACATACCTTACTTTCAAAGCGGATTCCATCCCAGACTGTGAGCTTAACGGTATAATTACCAGGTGTCGTATAAGTCCAAATCGGGTTTTCCTCATTGCTATCGATGATGTCGTCATAGTTAAAATCCCAGCTCCAACCTATTGCAATTGACGATGATTGTTCAGAAAAGTGAACTGTGAGAGGGTTTTGTCCAGTTGTATTTGTATATGAGAAATCTGCCACCAACGGTATCGTAGTCACATCCCACATTATGGAACCCATATCTACCACAGAGGTATCAATATCATGAGGATATGCCGGATCGCCACTGTTTATGCAGGGACTTCCAGGGCTCAACGCAAAATTGCCCTCTTCAGCATTTATGAACATTGGGTTGGAGTTTATATTGCCCACACCAGGATAAGAACCATCGGGAATGGCTATATCGTTGTATGTGGCATTAATCACCGAAATGTCCGAAAGGATGATGGGGTTATCTATTGGAGGGCTGTTCCAGGCTATGTTTTGTTTGTATGTAAGACTGGAAGCACTTAAGGCAGAAAGGTAACGTTTACAATTGTAGAAGGTGTTGTTTATTGCCGTAAGATTTGTGGTATGGGCAAGTAGCAGTGCCGGAATTTCGGTACTTCCATTATACTGTATGTTCCTATATACGGTATTGCGCCTGAACAGATGGTTTGATTGGTTTTGCCAATCCTGTAACGCATAAGCACAGTTTAGAATTGTGTTATATTCCATTTGTAGAGCTTGGTTACCGCTTAGCGATATACCTGTTGTGTATCCTGCTATCCATAAAGAATCTATGTATCCTGTGGCGTTACCGGAAACCTGAATAGCATAATCCGGGCTGATCGTAAGATTATTATAATCTATCCAATTGCTGGCAATCTGAAGTTCTATTGGTGTATCATAGGTGTTCTCGATGTCGATGCCTTTCGCGTAACCTACCAAGGAATCATTCACAACCGCTACGTAGGATGCATTAACAATGCGAATGGCTGTTCCGGGATTACGGGAACTGCTTTCGGTTTTCACTACTCTAGAGTTGGTTAATCGTGCCGGACGGCTGGTTCCGGTTGGGTTAATAATCTCAACTCCACTGGGATAATCTACAACCATAATATCTTGCAAGGTTGCATCATAATCCCCCTCTATTGATATACCTATATCGTTGGGAGCATAGTTATTGGATAGCCTGTTGATGCTAATTCCGGAGATGTTCAATACCTCTGGAATAGCAGTTGAATTCTGGGCAATAAGACCTTGGTTAAAGTTGTTTATGGTAATATTGGATATTGTGGGAGCTGCATTATCATGGATGGTAATACCTGTAGTAACGGTACGTGTAGCACTATTACCGTTTAATTCCAGATTGGTTATAACTGGATTGCAGCCATTTATCGTTAATCCCGTCGCAGCCCCATAAAGATTGATGCCATTGATAACACTATTGTTTGAGCTGGAGTTTAGAACCAAACCTCCCCAACCATTAGGACCATAAGCGTTGAAATCGGCATCAAGAGCATTGATTGTCCCATTGATAATCAGCAGACTATCCACCATGAGGTTTACTTGGGCGTTAGGTTCAACAGTTAAGCTAATTCCATTATTGAAAACCAGTTCGCCGGATATGTTATAAGGTCCACCGGCTTCTGTCCAGATCACATCAGTATCAAACACTTGAGGAGGAACAAGCGTGCCGGGAAGAACATTTACATAATCTGTTTTCGTTACCACAGTTACGTGAACATCATCAGATGCTGTCAACTTAACAGTTTTTACACCAGGTGAAGAGTAAATGTAATCCAGCTCAGCTGATTCGGAATCAACAATATCATCGTTGTCAAAATCCCATTGATAAGAAGTTATGGGAATATTTGATGTTGCACTGAACAGCAAACTCGTCTGAGGATCATTAGCAACCACATTATTGTTCATGATACTATTGGTGGAGAAATCTACAACCAAGGGGTTGATAACATGCATAGTAAACTGGTCTATAACAATTGTCCGGTTGTGCTGATTGTTGCTGTTGCCACTGCTTTTTCTGGCGATTGTAGCATCATTTACGCTAATAGTCAGAAGCTCTGAGCCAACCCAGTTGGTTATGGGGTGGAATGTGACTAGGGTACCATTGATGGGATCCGGGATAAGAATATTTGTGTTTCCAGAAATGATTATCTCCAGAATATCACCATCAGGATTAGAGATATAACTGGCAAAATCAAGAGTGGTGTATTCATTCTGATTTATGGTAAACGATTCCGGGAAATTTATTGTAACAGGGTTGTCAATTGGAGTTACGGTTACCAATACTTCGTCAAAAACACTTCCACCTGCTTGATCAAAACAATAAAACATAAGAATTTCGCTGCCATTCCAATAAGGTTGTGGAGTTAATACTACTAAACCTGTAGTTTGATTTATTGATACATCAATGTGATTATTACCATAACAACCATAAACGAGGATTTGCCCGTATGTGGTAACATCTGGGTCATAGAAAGTATCAAAAATGTTGAAGGAAGCTTGCGAATCCTCTGTTATCGTAATATCAATTATGGGAGTTATCACAATTGGATTTGTATTGTTATCTCCTATAAAGATATCATCGATATACCAGCCGTAAGATGTGTCATCCCAGGAATGTGAGTCTGCTGAATGAAAGTAGAAACATAATTGTATTTGTTGATTAACAAATTCAGATAGGTCTATCTCTACTTGTTGCCACTGAGTGATTGCACCTGAGTATCCTGGAGATATGTCTGTCCAATCTCCCTCATTGGTTCTTAGTTGAATCACTCCCCAGTCTGCCGAGTTAAAACTGTACCATTGCCTTAACTGTAAATTCGATTGATTTGGATTTGTTATAGTAAATAATGGGCTGATCAATCTGGAATCAGTCCACTCATAATAATTGCCATCCAGAACTGTAGCTGCTACACCTGTGCCGGTGTGTGCCGCTCCTGGACCTGAAGTGGGAGCACCGATATCCCAGCAGCCAAAATCTGTATACCAACCGCCAAAACCTGTTTCAAAGCCTTCGTTCGGGTTAAATGGGATCGTCCCGCTCTCAAACTGAAGATCATCTATATACCACCCCCAGGAGGTATCATCCCAAGAATGCGCATCAGCAGAATGAAAGTAGAAACATAGCTGTACTGTCTGTCCGATATAAGCGGATAAATCATATTTAGGTCGGAACCAACGTCCGGAGCAATGACCGCCATAAGTTGGTGATACATTAGTCCATTCACCTCCAACTGTTCGTATCTGAACTGTGCCGTTATCGCTGCTATTGAAATCATACATCTGCCAAAGGCGCAGGCAGGGGGTTGATGCATCAATCACAAACAGTGGGCTGATCAATCTGGAATCAGTCCACTCATAATAATTGCCATCCAGAACTGTAGCTGCTACACCTGTGCCGGTGTGTGCCGCTCCTGGACCTGAAGTGGGAGCACCGATATCCCAGCAGCCAAAATCTGTATACCAACCGCCAAAACCTGTTTCAAAGCCTTCGTTCGGGTTAAATGGGATCGTCCCGCTCTCAAACTGAAGATCATCTATATACCACCCCCAGGAGGTATCATCCCAAGAATGCGCATCAGCAGAATGAAAATAAAAACATATTTGCACTGTCTCCCCAATGTATGGAGTTAAGTCGAGTTTGGGACGATACCATCGTCCGGTACTGTGGCCACCATAACCTGGTGATATGTCTGTCCAATTGCCCCCTATAGGCCTGATCTGAACAACGCCCCAATCAGCAGCATTGTAGTCATAAAATTGCCAAAACCTTAGATAAACAGTCGTTTCATCCACAACAAAGGTTTGGCTAATCAACCTTGAGTCCATCCATTCGCTGTAATTCCCATCTAGAACCGTTGCTGCACAATTAAGACCTGAATGAGCCGAATTAGGTCCAGATGTTGGTATTCCGACCTCCCAAGATCCTCCCTCAATTGTCCAGTTGTCAATCCAATCTGTACCCTCCCAGTTCTCAACCCAAGTTCTGATTTCTGAATTGTATGTCTTCTGTACATTTTCAATATTATAGCCAAAGTTGATATTTGCATGGTAATTAGCATCATTGGGAAGATTTTGATCTGTTAAACTTGGTGAATCCCATATATCTGACTGCGTACTAACACTATTAACCGCCAATAAACCGATGGATATTGGGGTGCTGCCGAGTGTATGATCAAAGTTGTCTACCAGTAAAGTCGCACTCAACTGGGTTATGAATAACAAAGTCATAATTAAGAAAATTCGGGTAAGCAATGAATACTTCACTTATCTCTCCTTCCATTTGGCACCAAAGTATTTATTAGTGAGCTTAAATCGTTTAACATCTATATCCTAGGTTACACATTATTACATTGAGTCAAATAAATAGCAAAAACATGTGTATAGGCTGAAGCGTGCAATGAAAACTACACTCCATTGGGTCATTACCACTCGAAGTATAAAAAGTAGCCACTATTTCTAGCACCATACTCCAAAAAAACGTTCTTCTTTTGACTAAGTAGAAAACTCTATTTAACATACCGATAAACTGTCGAAAACAGATTTTTAACTTTAAAATCATGTCTTGAATTTTGTCAATATATTTCGCTGCTCCCTCCACCCACACCCCTATCATTCCCCACCCATTCCCCTCTTTGTGGGAAATGAGTGGGGAATGATAGGGCTATTGGAACTTGTTTCCATGCATTTACAAGTATATCACGGCACACCCAAACCTCAGTTTGTGAGGTCTGAGTGAGGTTTGATAGAGGTTTGGAAGTAAGGAAGCATTATAGTATATTCGCCTACCTTGTTTATTTGCTTGACGTGAAATTCACATTTCCGTAAAATGCAAACTGAGTATTGTGTTGTTAACAAATCCTGCATGAGCCTTTATCTATAAAGGAGGAACGATGACCAGAAGCCGGCAGATTAAAAGCGGAAACATAAATTTTACACTGGCACCACATGCGGGTAACACCTCAGAGCGTGATGTTTTAAGCAAAAAACCCAGAAGTCCTTTAGTTATTTTTCTGATTCTAATTATCGCGATGGGTATAGTAGGTTTATACTATGTAAACCGGGAAACCAGACAACTGAAGAAGAATGCTTTGAATGAGCTTTCGTCCATAGCGGATCTAAAGGTAGAACAAATAGAGAACTGGAATCATGAACGCATGGAGGATGCTAGACAGTTCTACGAAACACCCATGATCAGGGAGATAGCGTCTCAATTCATATTCGACCCCGATTCTCCCCAAAAAAGGGAACAAGTAAACCGATGGATGGCATTTTACCAATCCCAAAATGATTATTCCTGGCTTGCTTTGTTGGATGCCAATGGTAATGTTATGGCTTCCATTCCTACCGAAAAAAACACTCTATCTGCATTTCACGATCAATACATAAAGAGCTCTCTTGAAAGCGGAGAGATAGTTAAGGCAGACATCCATGTAGATCCAGACTCAACTATTGCTGGCATCCCGGAAATCAACATGTCCTATTGGATTCCAATAAAGACCCACGGCTTAAAAAGCTCTCCGCCAATTGGATTATGGGTTTTTCAGATAGACCCCGGGAAATATTTGTACCCCCTTGTGCAAACCTGGCCTACCCCCAGCAAAACAGCAGAAACCCTGATTGTGCGAAAGGAAGGCGATGATGTCATGTATCTGAACGATCTACGCCACAAAAAGAACACTGCCATGAAGCTTAGGCTTAATATAGCGGAGAATCCCAATATCCCTGCTGCTGTTGCTGTAATGGGTAAGGGTGTATTAGCAGAGGGGATAGATTATCGGGGCGAGAAGGTGATATCTGCTACAAGAAAGGTGAATGGGACTTCCTGG